>CAMWMT010000101.1 GCA_947175375.1 uncultured Clostridiaceae bacterium
CGCCCACCTAGATCTACACTCTGCATATCGTCTGCAGCGTCAGATGTTTATGAGAGACAGACCTGAAATGATCATTCATATTTTACAATCTCTTTTTTCAGCCGGCAGATGATCTTTTTTTCCAACCGTGAGATATAAGACTGGGAGATGCCAAGCAGGTCCGCTACTTCCTTCTGGGTCATCTCCCGCCCTGCCGGATGGTTCAGTCCAAACCTCATCTCAATGATCATTTTTTCTCTTTCTGACAGCCTGGACAGGGCTTTTTTCAGCAGTTTCCGTTCCACTTCATTTTCCAGATCCCGATAGATAATATCTTCGTCCGTCCCCAGAATATCCGACAGGAGCAGTTCATTGCCGTCCCAGTCCACATTCAGCGGTTCGTCTATGGATACTTCCATGCGTATCTTGCTGTTTCTGCGCAGATACATCAGAATCTCGTTTTCAATACAGCGGGATGCATAAGTCGCCAGCTTAATATTTTTACTCCGGTTAAAGGTATTGATCGCCTTGATCAGACCAATCGTCCCGATGGATATCAGGTCTTCGACTCCGACCCCTGTATTGTCAAATTTTTTTGCTATGTATACGACCAGCCTCAGATTGTGCTCGATCAGCTTTGCCTTTGCCTGCTGTTCCTGCTCCGTCTCAAGTCCCAGGATTGCTTTGTTTTCCTCCTCTGCATTTAACGGCGGCGGCAGGATCTCCGCTCCACCGATATAGTGGATCTCCCCCTTTTTGGAAAAAAACATGCTTTTGAACTTTGGAGCAACTTTCAGCTGAATCTGATGTGGAATCGTTACCTTGATAATCATAATGCCTCCTCTTATGAGGAAAGCAGGTCACGATGAAGTATAAGCTGATACTGTCTGTTGTTATCTGGCATACGTGCGACCAGCGGATGAGAGATCCACTGATCCTGGCTTCCGGCCTCCAGCTTCATCCCGTCCAGGACATAGGCCTCCAGCATCCCATGCCCAGATATGGTATCATAAGGGATCAGTCTTGGAAGATTCTGCCTCTCGGATCTCTTCAGAAGCTCTTCCAGCACTTTCCCGTCCAGAATACTGACTGCCTTTTTGCTAATAGGATCATACAAGCTGTTGCCGGTATCATATAATGCTTTTACAGGTATCCTGCATCCCCCATGATGCAGGACAACAGAGAATACCCTCTCTTTTTCCTGTTTTCTTTTCTTCCATATGTACTCCGCTGCCATCAGACATACTGCGGATATACTGCTGTAAACTGCAAACCACACCCCGATCAGTCTGTGAAACTGTTCCAGATACTGCAGAATCCCGTTCAGCAGAAAACTTTCTGCATACAGACTGGACATCCTCCAGAGAAAATACTTTCTGCCCGGACATGAGATCTCTGTCATGCCTGCTGCCAGAATCACCGTTCCCAGAATATAGTGAATTCCAGACAGATGAGCAGATGTGATATGCAGGACACAGGCACCCAGACTGCCTGCCGCCGCCGCTGCCATGATCCTCCCGACCTTCACAGTCTCCTGTGTCTTCCATGCGGTCAGAAACAGCAGCATCGCATTCATCCAGAGGTTTTTTACAAACAGTACATCTACATAAACTTCATAGTACACTTGCCACCCTCTCTCTTATGGTAATCACCATTATAGGGAGGATGGACTGCAATCCCTGTCGGATCTTGCGGCTGTACAGACTTTTTTGTCCACAGAATTCGACAAAGGGGGGGGCGGGAGACGAAGGCCCGGATGTATGATAAGCGCTCGTATGGAGTGTATCGGACAGTAAACCGGCTTTGTCTGTCCCAATCGGACTTAAACGTCCGTTTGGGACAGACAAAGCCGGTTCACTGTCCGCTCCAATCCACACAGCGCTGCTTATCATACATCCGGGATCGCATCTCCCGACAATCCCTTTCTTACAATTCCATAAACAGTATAAAATTATCTTATTTTTGAATACAGGATATATGCGTTAACAGCTCCGCCATCTGTTCTACCGGAATCTGTCCCGGCGCAGACGCTTCCCCCAGCGCCGCAAAGGTCATGGCAGAACCGGTCAGGCTGCCACAGACGCGGCTTATGACCCCCATGCTCCCCATGGACATGGTAACGACCGGGACAGACAGCGCTTCATCTGCCGTGACAGTCGCCTGCAGAAGATTCAGGACATCTTGTCTGTTCTTTGGCATAACTGCCAGCTTTGCCACATCCGCCCCCAGTTCTTCCATACGCTTCAGACGATGTACCATCTCCTGTGTGGGCGGAGTCTTTTCAAAATCATGATTGGACGCTATAACACGACAACCCGCATCATGAATCTTATGGATCTCTTCTGCCGTTCTTGCTTCATCCAGATATACCTCCATGTCCACCAGATTCGCGCCTCCAAGGGCAGCTTCCCTGTTCAGATGATAATAGACATCTTTATCTATGGCCTGGTTCCCGCCCTCGTGATCCGTACGGAAGGTGAACAGGAGAAGCTTTTGTCCCAGCCGCTCTTTAATCCCTCTAAGAGTAGTCAGGACTTCCTTCATGCGGAAAACATCTTCATAAAAATCCGCCCGCCATTCTACGATATCCACGGAAAGCTTTCCGATCTCCTCTGCTTTCCTCCATATCCCTTCCCGGCTCTTTTCCACAATGGGTACACAGATCTTCGGCGTACCTTCTCCAAATATTCCTGTCTCTGTCTGAAATGATTTTTTCATGTATGTAATCCCTATCTGAAATATTTTTCCTTCACCAGTTCAACCGGCATCTGTTTTCCGGTCCAGAGTTCAAATGCATAGGCCCCCTGATACAGAAGCATGTACATACCATTAAAGGTTTTGCATCCAGCGTGTTCTGCCATCTGAAGCAGTTTGGTCTTCCTTGGATTATAAATTACGTCTGACACGATCAGCTCCGGATACAGATAGCTCTCATCCGGCACCAGGCATCCGTCTTCGTGAGGACTCATCCCAACGGAAGATGCATTCACCAATATCCGGCTCTCCCGGATACTCTCCTTCATCTGTTTCGAATCTGCAAGTTCATACATACACACCTCACAGGCAGTCCTCTGGTTCACCCGGTCCACGACCTCCTGTATCGCATCCCAGGAACCGCCCTTTCTCGCGATCAGGTCGATCTTTGGTACTCCGTCCAGCGCCGCCTGGGCAATGATAGAGGCAGCTGCCCCTCCAGCTCCCAGAAGCGTCATCTTTCCACCAATAATATCATGTCCGGCATCCCTGACAGCGGTCATATAACCTCTACCATCCGTATTATATCCGGTCAGCACACCATTTTCCTGCACCACTGTATTCACTGCCCCGATCAGCTGCGCTTCTTCGGACAATACATCCGCCCGCTCATACATCAGCCTTTTATGAGGCATGGTACAGTTAAAGCCTCTTGCGTTCATCACGACCAGCCCGTCTACCGCCCGGTCGAACTGTTCCGGCGCTACATCAAACGCCAGATATACATAATCCAGCCCGTGATAACGGAATGATTCATTATGCATAGCTGGTGACACACTGTGTGACACCGGGCTTCCCAAAAGACATGTAAGCCCTGTATGACCTGTTATCAATCTCTCGTTCATGTTCTTTTCCTCACATATTCTGTATGAAATACAAGGGTGCTGCACAATGTAATCCTGTTCATGTGCTCAGCAACGCTGTATGGATTGGAGCGGACTGAGGACTGGCTTTGTCTGTCTCAGGCGGACATAACATGTCCGAATGAGACAGACAAAGCCAGTTTTCAGTCCGATCCATTCCATACGAGTGCTGAACACATGAACAGGATTACATTGACCAACACCCCATAAAAAGCAGGATCAACGCATGACACATCAATCCTGCCCTTTTTCAGTCTCTCTATCTATCTTTCTGGAAGAACTTGGGGATCTGGATCTCCTGTTCTTCTACCGTGCTCTCCGGCCTTGTGAAAGTCTTCAGTCCCGGCAGCGGCTGAATCACCTGTCTTCTCTGTTCTGTCATTCTGCCATAGCCTGCCTGGTTGATCCCTGCCGGAGTCGATGTTGTCTTCACTGTCGCCGAACGATAAGGAGAGAAACCTGCCTTACCGCCATTTTCCTGCAGACCGGTTGCAATCACCGTGATGCTGACCTCGTCCGAATTGCTCGCGTCATACATCGCTCCAAAGATAACATTCGCTTCTTCTCCCACCTGTTCCTGCACGTAGGATGCAGCCTCATTGGCATCGATCAGAGAAATATCTCCGGATACATTGATAATCACATGGCTTGCACCTGAGATCGTCGTCTCAAGCAGAGGACTGGTAATCGCCTGCTTGACTGCTTCCAGCGCCTTATCGTCACCTCTTGCAGTACCGATACCGATATGTGCAATACCTTTATCTGTCATAACCGTCTGAACATCCGCAAAGTCCAGATTGATCAGTGCCGGCAGATTGATCAGATCTGTGATTCCCTGTACAGCCTGCTGCAGAACCTCATCCGCCTTCTTCAGCGCCTCCGGCATGGTCGTTCTTCTGTCTACGATCTCCAAAAGCTTGTCATTGGGAATCACGATCAATGTATCGACAGATTCCTTCAGCTTCTCGATTCCCATAAGTGCATTGTTCATACGCTGCTTTGCCTCAAACCGGAACGGCTTGGTCACGACACCCACGGTCAGTATACCCATCTCTTTTGCCGCACGCGCAAGCACAGGCGTCGCTCCTGTCCCGGTGCCGCCGCCCATACCGCAGGTTACAAATACCATGTCCGCTCCCTGGATCGCTTCTTTCAGCTCTTCGAGACTCTCTTCCGCCGCTTTCTCTCCGATCTCAGGCTTCGCACCTGCTCCCAGTCCTTTTGTCAGTTTCTCACCGATCTGAATCACCGTCGGAGCCTTGCACAGCTTCAGTGCCTGTTTATCGGTATTGACACCGATGAACTCCACTCCTCCGATCTGCTCTTCCACCATTCTATTTACAGCATTATTCCCAGCACCCCCAACACCAATCACGATGATGCGGGCAGCTGCTTCTGTTTCATTCGTCATAATTTCTAACAAGGCCATATCCTCCTTAATTTATACTCGATAACGCAAGCTTTTTCCAAAACTGAAATGTATGGACTAATGAACGCCCATAATACATAAATATCCACGGCAATTAATTGCGTTCATTAGTATAGCACACCAGTATATAATAACTTTATCATATCTTTTTTTTTTCGATTGTGCAACCTGTTTTTCCAATTTCCACAGTATTTTTTATATTATTTTTCCTGCTGCCTGTTCGATTCCAGTGAAATATGCGAACTTTCATCCGTATAATTCTTCATATCCAGCGTTCCGGACTTGTCCAGAAGATCCGGTTCAAGCTGCTTAATGCGGGCGATCTTCTCTTCCATATAGTCTCCCGCGCCCAGTGTTACCCGCACGTCTCCGATCCAGAGGTAGATATCATCCAAATTTCCAAGATAGAGCTCGTCCGGGTCCAGATCGTATTTGGTCAAAAGCTGCGTAATTTCCAGAATAATATCGAATATCCTCGGTTCCTCCACATTCAGACTCTGATACATGGACAACTGATCGAAATAAAGCCCGCTGATCATAGGAACGCCGTCGATCTCCTCGTCAGAGCTCTCCACAACGACGCCATCCTTATCAAAATATATGTTTTTTCCAAGATAGCGGACATAGCCCACGATATTTTTTTCATACACACGGATCGTGATGCTGTCAAGAGAATCCATACTCACTTCAAAATCATCCACAAACGGAATCTGAGGATGCTTCTGATATTTATAACTCAAATACAGATAGACTGTATTTCTCCGATATCCTTCCCCAACTATAAAATCGGCGATTTCTTCATTTGAATAATGCTCATTGCCAATCACAGTCACTTCTTTAATATGGAACAGACTGGCAAGCAACAGCAGCAGTACTGCCGCTATCGCCAGTACTGCTGCTGTTAGTATCACCCTTACGGGAATTTTCTTTCTGATGGTCTCCTGTTCCAATCTCAACACTCCCACTGTGGCTGGTATGATGCACGGCTGTGTTACTACGCAGTGCCGCTGGATTCCGCTTCCGCTTCATCTCGCTTACGGGCTTTCTCCGCTTTCGTGGACATTATACCACAATTCCCAGTTTTTTCAAATCGGAATTTATATCTTCGTAACCTCTGCACACATATTCCATGCCGGAGATACAGGTCTCGCCTTCCGCTGCGAGAGCTGCCATGATCAGAGCTGCGCCTCCCCGCAGTTCTCTTGCTTCCACATGGGCTCCGTGCAGCTTTGCATTGCCGTCGATCAGGGCAAAGGTATCCTCACTGACTACGGACGCACCCATTTTCCTCAGTTCCTCC
The DNA here is from genome assembly GCA_947175375.1 of uncultured Clostridiaceae bacterium. GTDB lineage: Bacteria > Bacillota > Clostridia > Lachnospirales > Lachnospiraceae > Hominiventricola. The sequence goes on from CAMWMT010000101.1 coordinate 6,326, forward strand.
ACAATCTGAAACCGTGCCTCAAATATCTTTTCTTCAATAAAGCTCATGCCGGATGCAGTGGACAGCGCCGCCATCAAAGCAGACTGGAGATCTGTGGGAAATCCGGGATAAGGAGCCGTGACCATATACGGAATGGGACGGCACTGACGCTCCATCCGCACATAGATCCAGTCGTCCTCCGCTTCCACGACTGCTCCCATCTGTTCCAGCAGTTCCGGCAGATGTCCCAGATGTGTGACTGGAACGTGGAGAAGCCTCACTTCTCCGCAGGTCATGACCGCTCCGAACAGATAAGTGCCTGCCACGATACGGTCAGATGGGATGATATATTCTGCCGCATGCAGCTTTGAAACTCCTTTAACTGTAATCACTGGTGTTCCGTCTCCTGTGATATCCGCGCCCATTTTTCTTAAAAAAGAAGCCAGCTCCACGATCTCCGGTTCCATCGCGGCTCCATGTAGTACCGTAGTCCCATCTGCCAGGACTGCGGCCAGAAGCACGTTTTCCGTTGCTCCAACACTCGGAAAATCTAGATAAACTCTCGCGCCATGCAGCGCCTCTGCCCTTCCGGACAGTGTGTGCTCCTGATGCTCAAAGACTGCACCCAGCTGTTCCAAACCTCGAAGATGCAAATCGATCGGCCGTTTCCCGATCGTACAACCTCCCGGATAAGGGATTTCCACCCGATGCATCCTTCCGAGAATACTTCCCAGAAGCGTGATGGTAGAACGCATTTTCCCTGCACCTCCGCATGAAACCCGGTAATTGCAGAGTTCTCTTGTATCCACGATCAGCATGTGTCCTTCCCAGTGTATCCTGCAGCCCGCATCCTCCAGAAGCTCCAGCATATGTTTCACATCTGATATCTTGGGGCAGTGATGAATAATAAAGATCCCTTTTCCCAGAATCGTCGCCGCCAGGATTGGCAGCGCCGCATTTTTCGACCCCTGCACCAGCAGCTCTCCGTGCATTCTCTGCGGTCCTTTGATATACAGTCTATTTCCATCCATATCCATTTCCTCCGGACCCATTATCAGGTCTGCCATTATATATCAGTATATGCAAAGGTCCGGTCAATGTTCTTTCTTCATGTGTCTGGATACATTCAGGACAAGCCCGATCTCCGCCAGAAGGAACACAACTGAGGTCCCTCCGTAGCTGATAAACGGTAATGTGATTCCGGTATTGGGAATGGTATTCGTAACGACTGCGATATTTAAGATGACCTGGATCATGATATGCCCCATGACTCCTGCCGCAAGAAATGCCCCGAACAGTTCTTGGATATGCGTAGCGATCACCATCAGGCGCCAGATCAGAAGCCCAAACAGCAGGATCACGAGAAACGCTCCCGCAAGCCCAAGCTCCTCACAGATGATAGAAAAGATCATATCATTCTGCGCCTCCGGCACAAACCCCAGCTTCTGCATGCTGTTTCCGAGCCCCACCCCAAAGGTCCCGCCTGACCCTATGGCATACAGGCCCTGCATGGTCTGATATCCTTTCTCATAGAGCTCCGGATGCCTCCAGATCGCCAGACGTTCCAGTCGGTAGGATTCCACGCTCAAAAATATACCGACAAATGCGGGTCCCAGACCGCCCAGGCCGATGAACGGAAGAAAACGGGGATTGGCGATGAAGATCAGTATGACAGCGATACCCAGAATGATGATCGCCGTACTCAGGTTATTGGTTCCCACAAGCCCCACGATCGGAAGCACCTGCAGAA
>CAMWMT010000102.1 GCA_947175375.1 uncultured Clostridiaceae bacterium
TTTATATTGTATATTTTTTTCTTTACATTATTTCTACATTATATTCCCTATACTGTCAATTCTTTTCCTCTATCTTTCCCATCAATAAAACTTCTAGTCCAAGACATTGTCTGCAAAAATAGGGTTGTCGGGAAATACAACCGGTCTGAATTTCCCGACAGTCCCGAAGCTGTCTTACAGTTTCACACAATATTTAGATTTTTTTCTTTTATCAGCTCTTCAAAAAATCGCTGAACTCTTTTAACTTTAAAAATACGCGAACCTGTTCATCCCCTGGCTGAATCAGATTACGTTCCGGGTCTGTTTTAAGCTGCAGAAAAAACTGAAGGAAAAAAACAGTGTCATCGTCTATGATCTTAAAGACCTGCAAAAGAAACCGTCCGGCGATCCGGGGCCTGAAGAATACATCATCCGGATTGATGAACATGAATTTATCATGCGGCACATCATGAAGCTTCCTTTCGCGGAATCCCAGATCATCATACTGCGCTATTACAATAATCTGAAGCTTAGACAGATTGCCAGGCTTATAGATATGAGCTGTAGTTCTGTAAAGAGATATCTTGCCAGCGGTCGCAGGAAGCTGGGATTTCTGCTGAATGACTAAGAGGGGGGAGCACAATGACGGTGACTCTCTCCAACAGACAGTATCAGGCACAGGATATCCTTGTGGATTCCGTGGACCGGGAGGCTCCCCTGCTGGTCTCCAGTCAGCAGAAAAGCAGACATGTCTGTCTCTATCTAGAAGACCAGGATTCCGGAATTGATTACGACGGGATCTATGCCATCTATGAAAGCGGAGAACAGGTGGAACCGGTCTCCTGCAACCGCAAGACCGGCTGTGTAGAATTCAGATACCCGGACACCATGATGAATGTCTTTATCCCTGACATGGCGGGCAATCGGCTTCAGCTGATCGTGTCGCTGGAACGGGACGAGTGACGGCCATTCGCTGACGAATCCAGCTTCTCGATACCACACACCTGCAGCACATCCCCGCAGACCCGGAACTTCACGTCATACCCGGCAAAGGACAGGCCATAGATCCGCTCCTCGTCCTGCACATATGCCGGTCTTGGGTCCTCCGCCAATACTCCCATGACCGCCTGCCGCTTCTCCTCCGGATAGACGTTTAAATATTCCTCCGGAAAATCCACCTGAAGCCTGTGCCGCTTCGTCTCCTTCGTATACCCTTCCGTTGCCTCCGGATGGCAGTCCGACATGAGGATATACGGCTTGATATCATATACGGGCGTCCCGTCCATCAGATCGATTCCGGACACATGAAGCACCGGCCCCAGCTTTTCATCCAGCTCCACACGTTCCAATCGGACCGAGGACAGCCCAATATCATTTGGACGGAACGGAGAACGACTGGCAAATACCCCGACCCGTTTCTTTCCTCCCAGCCGCGGCGGCTTCACCGTCGCTGACCAGTGTTCTTTCTTCGATTCTGAAAATTTCCATAAAAGCCAGATATGGGAAAACTCGTTAAGCCCCCGCACAGCTTCCGGATTCCGATATTCCGGTTCAAAAATGATCTGTCCTTTTAATTCCTTCACGAGCCCGCTCTGTCTCGGAATCCCGAATTTATCCGGAAAGTCTGTATGGATGTGCGCGATGATCTTCACCCTTTTCCTTCCTCCTGCCAGTCCAACAGAAGCTGCTTCACCCAACCGCACAGCTTTTCACTGCTTTCATTTGCAATCCGCACCACTTCCTCATGGCTGTGCTTTGTCTTCGCAATTCCGGTTGCCATATTAGTAATACAGGCAATCCCCAGCACCTTCATGCCCAGATAATTTGCCGCGATCGTCTCCGGTACTGTGGACATACCAATGGCATCCGCTCCCAGACGCTCATAAGCCCGGATTTCCGCCGCAGTCTCATAACAGGGACCAGAGAAGATCGCATAGATGCCTTTTTTGTAATCAATCCCCAGCTTCTCTGCGGTCTTTTCCGCCTTCTGTATCAGTTCCAGTGAATATGCCTCAGACATGTCTGGGAACCGGACGCCGAAACGCTCATCATTTTCCCCAATCAGAGAATTATTGCCAAGCATATTGATGTAGTCGGTCAGAATCATCAAATCGCCGGGCGTAAATCCCCGATTGATCCCACCACAGGCATTGGTCACAATCAGATTCTCAATGCCAAGAAGCTTCATGACATAGATGGGATAAGTCACTTCCTTCATCGTAAAACCTTCATAATAATGAAAGCGTCCCTGCATGGCGGCAATCATCTCTTGCCCGATTCGCCCAATCACCAGATTGCCGGCATGGCCTGCCACACTGGACTGTGGAAAGTTCGGAATCTCTGCATATGGGATCACCGTCTTATCCTCCATAATATCCACCAGGCTTCCAAGGCCGCTTCCCAGGATGATCCCCGTAGTCGGTCTCTGTGATGTTCTGCCCTGTATATATGCGGCAGATTCTTTTACTTTGTCGTAGAACATATCTCTTTTCCTCCTAATTTTATCCTGACCATTCAACAGAATGATCCCTTAAGAATTCTGTTTTTTCTCTGCACGCTCCATCTGCCTACGCCACGTCTTCACTGTCTGTTCTCTCAGGAACAGCTTCAGCGGCTCCAGATTCTGAACGGAATCCCACGCCTCCAATACCTCGTAATAGCCTTTCGACATCCATATGGCCCAGACCGGTATTGATCATGATACATCAGAATTGTACCATATTTCATTTTATGCGGCAACGTCACAATTTTCAAATATCAGATATATATACGGCACTTAATTCTCGCTCACATAGTACATCGGTCCATGTGCTGTTTATCATACTTTTCTGGCGATTTTCAAACACTGAATATATAGATTGACACAGTATATTATATAATATATAATATGTAAAAATAAAACATAAGAAAGGAGCACGAATATGATATTTCCCATGAATGCTCCCATGTTCGATCTGCTGATCCTGTCCATTACGGCAACCGAAGATTCCTACGGATACCAGTTGAGCCAGAAGATCAAAAAGGTCTCCAATACCAAGGATTCCACGCTCTACCCGATCCTCAAGAGGCTGCAGGAGCAGGGATACCTGATGGTGTACGACCAGCCCTTCCAGGGGCGGAACCGGAGATACTATAAGATCACAGAATCCGGAAGGCAACGATATCGGGAACTTGCGGAAGAATGGAAGGCCTACAAAGAGGCGGTCGATCAGATCATAGAAGGAGGAGAGGACGTATGAACCGGGAGAAATATATGAGATGTCTGCAGCGCAGGCTGAAGAAGCTTCCAAAGGAAGATTATGAACGGGCAATTGACTATTTTACAGAATATTTTGAAGAAGCGGGACCGGAACGGGAAGCACAGGCCATCGAGGATCTGGGCAGTCCGGAGCTGGCAGCCGACCAGATCATCCGGGATTTTGCAGTGGAGAATGCAGAGGAACCAGCAAAGAATATGAAACGGGGCTTCTCCGCCGTCTGGATCGGAATTCTCGCCATATTCGCCGCTCCCATCGCTCTACCGCTGGCAGCGGCTTTCGGAGTTGTGATCCTTGCCATGTTGATCGTGATCGCCGCACTAATCCTCTCTGTATTCCTAGTGGCAATATCTGTGACCATCGCTGCCATCCCCTGCGTTATCGTCAGTTTCTGGCTGGTCTTCACCTCCTTTGCGGACGGAATCGCCACCCTGGGATGCGGACTCGTCCTGCTGGGTGCAGGCATCCTTGCTACTATGGTCAGTATTTATTTTACCAAATGGTGCCTGTATGGCATGACCCGGCTGTTTGGTATGATCGTGAAAGGTGGTAGACATTATGAAAAATAAGAAAATATGGCTGATCCTGTCCCTAGCCTGCATCCTATCCGGAATCTTCCTGTCCGTTATTGGCAAACTGTTCGGCGGCATCCCCGGATTTTATCTGGACAGGACCGGAATCCACACCTCCAGAGAAGCTGCCGAAAATACTGCGACTGTCTATCAGAATACCATGGAACTGGAAGCATTTGACAGTGTGGAGCTGAATATCGCATACACGGATGTCATGTTTGTCCCGTCTGACCGGTACGCGATAGATTACCGTATCACAGGAACCAGTGCAGAACCTGTCTGCAGAGTGGAAAACGGCAGGCTGTCCTTCCAGGAAGATGCTTCTTACGGCACTGACTCCCGCATCTGGTTCCTGTATGCTGACCCCGGCTTCGATGATGTCCGGGAACCGGCACCGGAACCTTATTATGTAAAGATTGAATTCCCGTCAGACATTGCCTTTTCTGAGATCTTGATTCGGATGGAATCTGGCGACCTGGAACTGCCCGATCTGTATGCAGACACACTGGATATTAAAAATATGTATGGTAATGTCACTCTGAACAGTTATTCCGGCAAGGATCTGAAATTTCGTATGTCCAGCGGCGACCTTTTTCTGGGCAACATTCATACAGAGCAGGCAGAGATCCGGAACGAATACGGAGATGTACAGATCGACCGGGTATCCGGCAACAGACTGTCTACGTATCAAAGTTCTGGCTTCTTTCTGGCAGCCTGTCTTGATGTCACGGATATCCATCTGGAAAATGAATACGGCACGGTCCACGCGGGACTTCCAGAAGATCCTGCTGCCTATGGATACGATCTGTATACAGACTACGGTCTAATCAGTATCAATGGCAAAACCCTGAAACAATCAGATGAGGAAGATGGAGTGTCCTATTTCTCTGAAGGAGACGGAACGAAGAACATCGTAATCTCCTGTGAAAGCGGGGATATCATGATTGAACCGGCGCAGTAGGTTTGTCTTTCTTTTTCCTTTTTAGACAAGCCCCGTCCCATTGACATATTTTCACAGTATGATATGCTTGACTCAAGATTCATGAGGATATGTTTATTAAAATAAGGAAGGTTTTGCCATGACACAACGAGGATTAAAAATCACTACAATCGGCGGCGGTTCCAGCTATACCCCTGAGTTGATCGAAGGATTCATCAACCGCTGCCAGGATCTTCCGGTCAAGGATATCTGGCTTCTTGACATCGAAGCCGGACGCCAGAAGCTGAAGATCGTCTCGGATCTTGCTTCCAGAATGGTGGAGAGAAGCGGCGTCGACCTGAAGATCCATGCCACCCTTGACCGCGAGGAAGCGCTGAAAGATGCAGATTTCGTGACCACGCAGTTTCGTGTCGGGCTTCTCGACGCGCGCATCCGGGATGAAAGGATTCCGCTCAAATACCACAAGATCGGACAGGAAACCACCGGAGCCGGCGGATTTGCAAAGGCACTGCGCTCCGTTCCCGTTATCTTGGACATCTGCCGCGATATGGAGCGCTTATGCCCAGACGCATGGCTCGTCAATTTTGCCAATCCTTCCGGCCTACTTACAGAAGCGGTCTTAAACCATACCAGCATAAAGGCAATCGGCCTGTGCAACTGTCCGATCAACATGATCCACGATTTGGCACAGAGATTCCAGGTTGACAGTAAGGAAATCTACTGTGATTTCGTAGGCATCAACCATCTGATCTGGGTACAGAAGGTCCTCCTGCACGGCAGGGACGTAACAAGCCAGGCAGTGGACCTATTCAGTGGCAGCAGCGCAAAAGAGGTCATGGCAAACATCCCGGAGATTCATTTTGATCCGGAATTTCTAAAATCTCTCGGCATGATTCCTGTCAGCTATCTGAAATACTACTATATGCAGCCGGAGATGCTCGCGGACTGTATACAGGCCAGTGAAACCGTCGGTGTGCGCGGCGAAGTAGTCAAAAAGGTAGAGGACGAGCTTTTCGAACTGTACAAAGACCCGGAATTGAACATTAAGCCGCAGCAGCTTGCAGGGCGCGGAGGAGCGCGCTATTCGGATGCTGCCTGCTCGCTCATCGATTCCATCTATAATAATAAGGAAGATATCCAGGTCGTAAACGTACTCAGCCAGGGAACAAACCTGGATCTGCCATACAATGCCGTGATCGAGCGCAACTGTGTGATCAACGGAAACGGAGCTCATCCGATCACCATCGGCCATACCCCGTTAAAGATCCGCGGGCTGCTGCAGATCGTCAAGGCTTACGAGCAGCTTACCATTCAGGCTGCTGTTACCGGAGATTACGACGCTGCGCTGCAGGCACTCACGATCCATCCCCTGGTTGGCTCAGCAGATGTTGCCCGTTGTATACTGGACGATATTATCGAACAGAACAAAGAATATTTACCGCTTTTCCATACCCGGTAAGTGAAAGGAATTGCACTTTTATCTGGTTCATTGTAAAATATTTGAAAAAGCAGCAACACGCAGAAAGCAGGTGAAAAAGTTGGAAAAGACATGGTGGAAGGAAAGTGTCGTCTACCAGATCTACCCGAGAAGCTTCAACGACAGCAACGGAGACGGTATCGGGGATCTGAACGGCATCACAGAGAAGATGGACTATCTGAAAGAGCTGGGGATCGATGTGATCTGGCTCTCTCCGGTATATGAGTCCCCCAATGATGACAATGGGTACGACATCAGCAACTATCAGGGTATTATGGCGGAATTCGGCACGATGGAGGATTTTGACCGGATGCTCGCAGCAGCTCACGAACGGGGAATCCGAATCGTCATGGATCTGGTCGTCAACCATACCTCTGATGAGCATCCATGGTTCGTGGAGAGCAGGAAATCAAAGGACAATCCTTACAGGGATTATTATATCTGGAAGGAAGCAAAGGACGGTAAGGTTCCCAACAACTGGGGCTCCTGTTTCGGCGGCTCTGCCTGGAAATATGACGAGACGACGGATATGTATTTCCTGCATATGTTCTCCCAGAAGCAGCCAGACCTGAACTGGGAAAACGAAAAAGTCCGCCAGGCGGTCTTCGATATGATGGACTGGTGGTGCCAGAAGGGCATCGACGGCTTTCGGATGGATGTTATCAGTATGATCTCCAAGGATCCTGCATATCCGGATGGTGTCTTAAAGGAGACCGGTTATGGTGATTATGGCCCTTATGTATACAACGGTCCCCGGGTACACGAATACCTTCAGGAGATGAACCGGAAGGTGCTCTCCCGATATGACCTGCTTACCGTGGGCGAATGTGCCGGTGTAACGGTAGAGGAAGCCAAAAAATATGCCAATCTTGAGGGAACCGAATTGAATATGGCATTCCAGTTCGAGCATATGGACCTGGACGGCGGTGAGACATTTAAATGGAATGATCGGAAGATTAATCTGGTGGAACTGAAAGCAACGCTCTCCAAATGGCAGAACGAACTGTACGGCAAAGCCTGGAACAGCCTGTACTGGTGCAACCATGACCAGCCCCGGATCGTATCAAGGCTTGGCAATGACAGTGACACTTATCGGGAACGGTCCGCGAAGATGCTGGCGACCTGCCTCCACATGATGCAGGGTACTCCTTATATCTATCAGGGCGAAGAACTGGGCATGACCAATGTACCTTTCCCGGCGCTGGAGGATTTCCGTGATATCGAGAGCATCAACGCCTACCACGAATATACAGAAAGCGGGCAGCTAAAGCCGGATGATATGATGCGCTATCTACGCTATAAAGGCCGCGACAACGCAAGGACGCCCATGCAGTGGAACGACAGCGCCAATGCCGGATTCAGCACTGGCACTCCCTGGATCATGGTGAATCCCAACTATACCACGATTAATGCCAAAGAACAGGTGGAACGAGAGGATTCCGTCTTCCACTATTATCAGAAATTGATCCGGCTCAGGAAGGAATACGATGTCATTGTCTATGGAGCTTATACACTCCTGCTGCCGGAGGACCCGAATCTCTATGTCTATACCCGGGAACTGGATGGAGAAAAACTTTTGATTATCTGCAACTTTACAGATGCTCCCAGAGATTTCTCCCTTCCGGAAGGATGGAGTCCGGAAAAGATGAATTGTCTAATTAGCAACTGCGACCGGACAACCGCTGAAACAGATATGAAACTCATGCCTTATGAGGCGGTTGTGTATCATATGGGCAAAGCATAAATTATACCGTAAACTTATTGAGTTTTTATAACTAAATGCTATCCCAATGGATGAAGCGCATT
>CAMWMT010000103.1 GCA_947175375.1 uncultured Clostridiaceae bacterium
TGCTGAAAAATACGCAACCAAAACTTTACTCATTGAAAAATCCTCCTGTTCTTAAATATTTTTTGCTCTTATTTGTTTCTTTACAACGGACTTCTTATCGGCTACGATTATACACACAAAAAAGGACACACGTCAATTACTGAAAAAAAGATGAGTAAGCCAATAAGATTTGCTATCAACTTGAAAATTCTCACAGCCTCTGCAGTTCATAAGGTTCCCCCGGATTTAGCACCACCACGCGTTTCGGATTCACGATTTTTTTCTTCAGTTCCTCCGGGTTTCCGTTAAACTCTTTCCACTCAGGCGCATCCACACTTCCCCAGTGCCACAGGATCAGCGGTGTATCCGGGTAAGCCTCTGCCATACGGACTGCCCCCTCCAGGCCGATATGCCATCGACTGTCGGAAAAGTCAAAAAGCATAGCATCCGGTGTCGGCATATGAAGCTGTTCTTCCATCAGACGGCTGTCGCCGACCGCCCAGATACTCCCATCCGGCGTATCGATCCAGAATCCGCAGTAATCCTCCATGGCATATTCGCGGGTATGTTGTTTCGGAGATTCATTTTGCCAATTATGCCATGCCGGAGTCAACATAACAGTAGTGTTCCCCACAGGGAACCGATCGCCGATATTGTGGCCGTTTCCTGGTATACCCAGTTCTTCTTCCAAAAGATTCGCCACATAATGAGGCGCATGAAATGCGTCTGTCACCAATGCCAGCTCTTTACAGCTCTTTCTGCTGTAATGATCATTATCGCAGTGTGTCAGAAGAATGCTGTCCAGATGAAGGACATCCTCCTCCGTCAGGGGAACTTCAATCAGTAACGGCATATCAAATCCGCTCAGAACCGGATCTATCATCAGTGTGGTTCCATGGCTGTTGATCAATGCTCCTCCATTGCCCAGCCATCGGATCTCTGTCCGGCCCACGTTTCCAAATGCTTCCGGAGATATCTTCTCCGTTTTGTCGGGAACTGCCTGCCCCTTTTCGTTAATAAACATGTGTACCCTCCTTATTCCACTCCATTCCGTGCAATCACATTATGATACCACGCGAAACTGTCTTTTTTAATCCGTTTCAGTTCTTTTAAATCATTTTCTCCACGATCTACATATACGAATCCATAGCGTTTCTCATAGCCCTGATGAGTACTGACCAGATCCATGAACGCCCATGGGCAGTATCCGATCAGATCAACACCGTCTGTCACAGCCAACTGCGCCTGCTTAAAATGGCTTTCCAGATATTCGATTCGATATGGATCATGTACTGTTCCGTCTGTTTCCAGAACATCTCTGGTACCCAGACCGTTTTCCGTGATCAGAATAGGCAGATGATACCTGTCATATACTCTGCGCAGCGTCACACGCATGCCGATGGGATCGATCAGCCAGCCATAGGATGTCTGCTGCAGATATGGATTCTTCGCAGCGCGATAGACCCCTTCTTCTCCAATCATGATCTGCTGATCTCCGTTGCGGGGCTGACAGTCGGTTCCGTCGTTGCGGGATGCGCTGACTGTCGCTGTCGCATAATAATTGAGTCCCAGATAATCCGGCTTTGCTTTCGCCAGTAATTCCATGTCTCCGTCCTGAATCTCCGGTATACAACCCTTTTCCTCCAGATATGACCATACGACCGGCGTATACCTTCCATATACCGCCACATCATAGTAGAGCCAGCAACGGATGCTCTCCCAGTTATCCGCCGCTATGGCATCCGACGGATCACACTTCTCCGGATAGATTGCCGTGATATTCGGAGCCGGGCCGATCTTGGCGCCAGGACATAGTTCATGGCACAAAAGCGTGGCCTTTGCAGATGCCACGAACATATTGTGGCACTGCTGGTACAGTTCTTTTTTCGATGGCATGCGTCCCGAATTCATGGCTCTTGGATGATTGATCATCACATTCTGTTCGTTGATCGTCAGCCAATACCTGACTTTTTTCCCAAACCGCTCAAACAGAATCCTTGCATATTTTTCAAAGGCATCCACCGTATCCCGGTTCATCCAGCCTCCTTTTTCGTCAAGCGCCAGAGGCAGGTCAAAATGATACATGGTTACGACCGGTTCGATCTGCCTTGCGTTCAGCTCATCGATCAGGTCTTCGTAGAATGCCAGTCCCTTTTCATTGACCTCACAGTCTCCATCCGGTATGATCCTCGTCCAGGCAATAGAAAATCGGTATGCCTTAAGCCCCAGTTCCGACATAAGCGCCACATCTTCTTTCATGTGGTGCTAATGATCGCTTGCCACTTTAAAATCCGTAGTACCTTCCGGCGGCTGGTGAACATCCTGTACGGACATCCCTTTTCCGTCTTCGTCATATGCGCCTTCCACCTGATAGGCAGACGTCGATGCTCCCCACAAAAAGTCGTTTGGAAATGCTTTTAATTTTTTATGAAACATAACTTGTTCCTCCCCGTATTCAATCCAAATCTGCTTACTTATATCTTTTTACCAAGAGCATAAGCTTTCTCAGGGTAGCCGCTGCTCTTTGTCATAGACAAAGTTCCGCACCCTTTTCCCAGCACCATACCCTGATCCTTCAGATTCAGATACCTTACCAGTGTATGATAATGTGCTTCAAGCGCCTCAAACGTCCAGTTGTCATTGTTCCATGCTGCAGCCAGCAGAACCGACTTCATCCGTTTTCTCTGGATACTGCTGTTAAAAGCGCAGAAACGGTCGATCAGGATTTTGAGCTGGGCGCTCATACCATAATAATAGAGTGGTGTCACAAATACCATCATATCTGCGTCTAATATTTTCTGCCGAATCCCGTCCATATCATCCTTTTGGCTGCAAGGCCCTTCATATCCGCAATGAATACAGCCAGTGCAGGGGTGAATCTTCGCATGAGCAACGTCTATGACCTGAATACTATGTCCGGCTTCTTTTGCCCCACGGATAAATTGTTCTGCTAGCAGATTGGATGAACCATTTTTGTTTGGGCTTCCTTCTAACACAACGATCTTCATAGCGTATCCACCCACCTTTTGAGTTCATCAACAGAGCAGGTCTGCGTGAGCAGCATAGCAGACATTGCGAGATCAAGGATATGCTTTGTCTTATTTTTCATGATACACACCTCCCGAAAAGCACTCTGCGAATCATTCCAGTTCAAGCCCGTTCAGCCAGCTTTCAATATCACTCTCGGAAGCACCGGAAGAAAAGCGGATACCATCCAGCCAGTTTACAGAATCTGAAGCGGAGCCATGCAAATTTGCTGCGCTGGAACCAACTCCGCTGCTGCCCGAAGTGCAGAACGGAATAATAGTCTTTCCGGAAAAATCGTAGCTCTCCATAAACGTGTAAATGATCTTGGGAGCCTGCCCCCACCAGATTGGGTAATAAAATGTAGCCCCTCTCTGGAACCCTATGAAAAAACAGGCTTTAACGCTATACAAAAATGTGTTTTGTGTTACTTTTTATCAGATTTTCAGTAGCGCACGGCCTATTTCTGCCAACTCCATTTTACTATTTACTGTATCTTTTTTCAAATACTTGCACTGCATGGATAGCATATGCCTGCAAAGCATATAAACTGTTATTCCTTTTCTTCTATAAGTATTATAAAACTCCCCAAAAATGAAAGTCTTATATAGGTTTCATTTATAAACAAAAAGGTTATAACTGCAAAGAGCCAGCAGTATCTTGCTTGCCGGCTCTATGTACATTTTGTATAATGAACCTCTGTTTCATTATATATTATCCATCTTTTCATATATTTCTTTAATGTCTTCTCTCAAACAGAATTCCTCATTAATCTTTGTAATGACAAGGATCATAATCTTTAGTAGCCTAACATAGTCAACAAATTGTGTCTTTTCATTTTCCGGATAAGTACTATGTGCATATTTATTGCGCAAATCGAGTCCATTGCTATAAGAGGATTTATTCAGTTCATAATTAAGATAATCTTGCTCCGGTTCTGAAAAAAGACTACTTTCCAGTCTCAAATCACCGTTCCCGCTCCATTCATCAATTATCCTTTTCATTTCACCATCATAATATTGAGGGCAAATCACATCATGATCATACAAATCTTTCAAAATATAAGCTTTAGGACCATTTAATTTCAAATAGCCATCTGGTTGCTCTATCACTATACCCTTTTCAATAAGCCAACGAATATTTCTTTGTTGATATTCAAAAAAATCAGAAAGCACTATATCCTCTTGGATTAACAAATCACAAAAACGTTTATATCTGTTTTTTGTTTTCTCTATATAACATAAATGGCTCTGATCAGAAAATAGCAAAAACTGTTCGTTCTGAATATCTTCACTATTTGCATATGCATATTTATCTTTTACAAAACCAGATAAATTGGAAAATATAATATGTTCTGAAGACATTTCAAACAATTCCCGATCAATTTCCCCATCTTGTACATACATGCGAAATTGTTTAAGCACTCCATCCATTTCTGAAGCTATAGTTCGGCATTTTTCAACCATCGTTGTCCCCTCTGATGGAGAATTAAAACGGAAACCATTTGCTCTAAATTCTTGCGAGAGATATTCCTCAAAAAACCATTTCATAACATCTTCTAATCTCACCCCGTTACATTTCAATATGTCGTAACAGCCTTGCACTTGCATTGTTGAAAGATTTTCCCCTATATTAAAATGGTTTCCTTTGATAAATTCTTTAATTCCTCTAGTCGAAAGAGTTCTTTCAAAAATCCCTAATTGCGATTTCACCGACACTAAAGTGCTTCTCCAACAGTCATCAAATTGCTCAAAAATATATCGAAAATTATTTAAGATTGTAGGGTAGTCGAGATTATCAAGCAGCCACTTAATATCATAGGTAATCTTATAAGAATTATTTTCTAGTCTTTGAACTTTTTTTATTTCTGGCACATCTGCAAACTCCACACCCATTCCATATCCTATCTGTACACCTGTAAAAGGATGCTTTTCCCAGTAAGAATCACATGCCCTTTTTGCAGACAATCTCAGTTTATCGCTAATAGGACATTCTTTTGTGCTTTGGGCATATACCAATAACTGAAGATGGTTTAAATTTGCCATATCTGAGTTAACATAATTTTGCAAAATTCCTTCATATTCCGATGGTTCTAACTCCTTCGGAAAGTAATACGAACATTTCTGATCATGTTTTTGTAAAAACTTACTTATAATCAAGCGTGGCGATTGTTGAGAAATACGCATTATATCTGCTAATTCTTTGCCATAACATTTTACCAGTTCTTCCTGTTGCAATAGAAACCAAAGTGTAGTTTCCGGATCATTTATATATGCTGAGAACACTTCTCCAGTTACTCTTTTAAATACCTTAAACTTAACAACCAATTTCCAGTAATCTTCAACATAACCAATACAAACAGAACGAGTAATTTGCTGAAAGTTTTCATCATTAATTTTACCGAAAAACTTTCCCAAAATTTTTGTCAGCGGAATACATAATTTCTTATACTGATTAATTTCATTTTCATCCCACGATTTAAGATATACACCACTATTAATTAATTCCTGAACATTATATAACTCGATTACCCTGTTAACGTCTGTATAATCTTCATCTTCATTAAACGCTTTAAGAAGGCTAGCTGCCTTTTCCAAATTTTCTCCTATGCTCCAATCATTTACACTGTAAAATTTGACACCATCATATTCTGGACGCATTGATTGTTTACCCCCATATCAGTATATTAAAAAAATAATCAATGTACTTTTGTATGCCGATTTAATCTCACCAAGCCTTTGCTGACAAAATATCTTCCTTAATACATAAGTCTCCACTACTGTGTCAATTATACCATTTCCCATAAAAAATGGTACTTAATCTTGAAATAAATAGTATTGACAACAAAATTATCAATATATTTTTTAAAAAGCCTACAGAATCTTATCTGCCGGCCTTATGTACACTTTCACATTATAGATTCTTCCAAACTTTTTTGTCCTGCTTCCCCAGCCCTTTTCGCAGCTTCTGGTTTTCTCTCCGCAGGCTCTCATTTTCCTGCTTCAGTTCTTTTATCTGCTGCTCCAGGAGTGCAATCCTGCCTCCCATGGCTTTATCGAGGATATTCCGGCGTGGATCGATGGTTCCGGCCTGCTGTTCCAGTGCCTGGTTGATTTCGGCTCTCACAACCGGATTCTTATAAAAGAAGCCTCTGGAAAGCCCAGTCATCTTCATCAACTGCGGGACTGATATCCGGTCTCCTTCCTCCAGCATCTTTCGGATTGCCAGTTTTGCCGTAGCGATCTTTTCATCACTTTTTTCTCGGTTCAGTTCGATCATCTTATCGTATTTGCTCATAATCTTCACCCCAACCATCTAAGTTTGCAAGCAGGATTCTGGTCTGTGCTTCCCTGGCCCTGCGTGTTTCATCCGCCAGGAGCTGATTGCTCATCTTTCGGTAATGCATCACTGCATTGACTCCCTTATGTCCAAGCAGCTTGGCGATGGTCCAGTCATCCAGATGCAGCTCTGTCAGCTTCACACCATAAGACCGCCGGAACATGTGCGTCCCGAATCGGAAGATCTTCCCCTCATCATCCCGCAGATCCTCTCTCTGTATCAGACCGAGGACCTTATGTTTAATTGTAGTATATTGCAAAGGGCGCCTGGTATCTTTGTCGTCTACAAAAATGTAAACTGTCTCACCATACCGTTCCTCTGTATATTCAATCGCCTTTCGGATCAGTGTCGCCAGTTCTGCACTGACCGGTTTCTCGAAAGTCTTTGTCTTGACCTGCCGGATCTTTATCATATCCAGCCCATTCCGTTGTGACAGGCAGTCCCTCTGCAATGTGAGGGTATCTGAGATCCTGGTTCCAAGCATCTGATGGATGACCAGGCATCGGGTAATCTGTTCATCCAGCTTTGTAATGTGTGCGTTCAGCCGCTTCAGTTCATTGTCTGAATAGGCTCTGAACTCTGGCTCCAACTCTGGCGGGATATCCGTGTTCAGAAACAGCTTTTCCAGATGTGGATACCCGCAGAGTTTTCCGACACTCTCCAATACGGACCGCAGTTTTAAAATATCATCGCTGTTCCCTCTTCCGGAGCTTCCATTGGTCGCCTTAAAGATCAGATATTCCTCCAGCAAGTCCCTATCAATCTCTGAACAGGATTGTATCTGGATCTGTTTCTCCTTCAGGTATCTCGAAAACTGCCTCAGAGAAGTAAGTTCCCTTTTTACAGTCCCAATCTTCTCATATTTGAGATGCTGGTAGATCGCCAGTTTGACCTCTTCCCGAATCTTCTCCTGCAGGATCTTAGTAAAATTCAAAGTATCCGTTTTGTAAATTGGATTCTGTTCTATCAGGATATCCAGTTTTTCCAGTTTCCATATATCTTTTTCTCGTTCTGGTCTTTCATCTTCAGGCTTTAAAAACCGATATGCGCCTCGGATATAACCTGGCAGCCTCGCTTCGACTACATTGGTCTTTCCATAGAGATTCTTTTTTTCTCTAGTTAATGGAATGCCATTCTGCATCATCCATGCTTTCAACAGTTGGATCCATTTTTCTTCTTCCCAGTCCATCAGGCTTTCCGGGTGATTCCTGCGTGTCTGAAGTGCTTGACAAAACTGCCGGAAATACATGTTGTCCCGCCAAATAGTATTCAAAGATACCTGGACTCCTCTATACCGGATATAGCGCCTAAATTCTTCTTTCATAGGCGCTGCCCTAAGAAGCGACAGGTCAAAGTAATTATTCTGTCCTCTTTTTCTTCGCTGTATCTCTTCCGCTTTTTCATAGCATTCCAGTTCCTGGTAATAAATTCTATCTTCCATTTTTCCCTCCTTTCTTTTTCAGATGAGCCGCAAGGTTATTTCCCGGCTCTTCAAAAAATTCATCATTTGCTTTGGCGATTCTCCTGGGTCCGTAATCCAGATACTGCTCCGTCATCTCCTCATAATTGTGTCCAAGATAATCCCGGACACTCTGCAGGGA
>CAMWMT010000104.1 GCA_947175375.1 uncultured Clostridiaceae bacterium
TGCTTCATTCCTGCTGCGCTCCCTGCAGCAGCTATGTGCTAGAATATCTAGCAGAATATTTCCGGATCACGGTCTTATACTATAATCCGAACATCTATCCAGAATCCGAATACCACACCCGGGCAGAAGAGCAGAAACGATTTATCGCCGCGCTCCCCACCAGATATCCGGTAAATTTTATAGAAGGGGACTATATTCCCAAAGATTTCTACGACTGCGCCAGAGGGATGGAGCATCTTCCGGAAGGTGGAAAGCGCTGCTTTGCCTGCTATCGGCTGCGCCTTACCGAAGCTGCGCGCACAGCAAAAGAAAAGGGTTGCGACTACTTTGCCACAACCCTGACCATCAGCCCGCTAAAAAATGCAGAGAAACTGAACGAAATCGGAGAGCAGGTCGCCGAAGAATATCAGGTACGCTGGCTCCCCAATGATTTCAAAAAGAAAAACGGTTATAAACGCTCTACCGAACTGTCCCGGGAATACGGCATGTACCGGCAGGATTACTGCGGATGTGTCTATTCACTGCGGGAACGGCATCCGGATATGTCTCATCTGATCGGTATGATCTCCAGCCAGTATCCGTCCGGATCCTGAATGAAATAGATACCCATGGACGGATTTTCAAAACAGATGCAACCCATCTCTTTATGTAACGCATAAGCTGCGTCATAGTCATCCACCCGGAATGCCAGATGGAACTCACAGTCCCCCAGGTTATAGGGACGGTCCATGTCCCGAAGCCAAGTCAGCTCCAGTTCAAAGTCACTTTCTTCATTCTTCAGATAGACAATGATAAAGGAACCATCCTGTGCGTTCTTTCTCCGGCACTCCTTCAGACCCAGCGCTTTCTCATAAAACTGCATAGATCTGTCCAGATCTGCCACATTATAATTTTCATGAATCATCTGAAATTTCATAGAAACCAATCTCTCCTCTCTTATTACATCTCATATATTCTTTCATATCCTCCGGAACCGGCTGGACAAATTCCATCGATTCACCGGTTATGGGATGCATAAAAGACAATTTCCATGAATGCAACGGCTGCCGTTTCATAGAATGATCTTCCGGACAATACAGAAAATCACCCGGAAGCGGATGCCCTATATGTCTCATATGCACACGAATCTGATGCGTCCGCCCGGTTTCCAGCATACACTGCACCAGTGTCCAGTCAGTGTCCCACTGCAACGGCTGATAATGCGTCACCGCATGTTCCCCGTGTTCTGGATCTACGATCCGTTCGATCGTGGAGCCTTCCTTGCGTCCAATCGGCAAGTCAATCACGCCCGGACTCTCCAGCCTGCCCTTCACGATCGCCAAATAGGTTCTGTGGATCTCTTTTCTTCGCATCTGTCCATACAGCACAGCCGCACTGAGCATATGTTTTGCAAGGATCAGGAGTCCGGTCGTATCCCGGTCTAGACGGTTGATACAGCGGAAAGCATAGCTTTCTCCCTTTTCCTGCGCATAGGCAGCCACTGCATTCGCAAGGGTATTATCATAATTGTTCATGGACGGATGCACCGGCATATCTGCCGGTTTACTGATCACCAGAAGATGTTCATCTTCAAATACCACCGAAAAAGGCAGTCGGACCGGCAGAATCTTCCCGGCTTCCACCTTCTCTATAAGGCAGATTCCCAAGAGATCCCCCTCTTTTACACGATCTCTTGTATAAGCCCATGTTCCGTTTTTCCGAATGCCCTGATCTGTTTTTTTCAGTTGCGTCAATATCTGTCTGGAGTATCCTCTCTTCTTCAAAAACCACTCAATGGTCTGACCAGACTCTGCTTCCTGCACCTGATAAGCAAAACGATGTTCTGACTTGTTTCCATCCTGCAGCATGTGCCGTTTTTCTCCGGAACAGTACCTGTTCGACCTCATGTCCGCCGAACTTCAGTCCACCAGCACCTTCTCAATCTCCGCGATATACATCATATGATAATCCTTATTCGGATAATTTTTCTCATCCAGGCTCTCATCGATAAAACATGCCGGATCATAGGACTGTGCATACAGCTTCCTGCACACCAGAACCGTATTCGCTTCCTCAAAATACGGAGTCACTCCGTCATGCACCACCTTCAACCCGGACTTTGCGATCTTGTCTTCCTGTCTTCCGGATACTGTACCAAAGTAGCTTAAGGTCTTCCGATACTCTTCTCCAAGTACGGACAGGGAAAAGGTCTCCGCCTGATCTACAAATTCTTTCGTATAACGCTGGGGACGCAGAAATACATATGCCACCGGCTTGTTCCACATAATGCCAACGCCTCCCCAAGAGGCGGTCATGGTATTAACCTTTCCTTCCTTTTCCGCTGTCACTAACAGCCATTCCTTCCCGATCATCTGAAACGGGTTCTTCTGTAATTCCTCTGGTTTGATCTCTCTCATCTCATCCTCCTGTTAAATTTTACTCTTAACCCCGCACACGGTCCGGAAAACCAACCTTGCGCTGTACCTTCCGGAGTGTCTTCGTTGCCACATATCCTGCTTTCTCCGCATTGGCTTTTATGATTCCATCGATATACGCCTTGTCTTTGGCAAGCTCTGCATAGCGTTCCTGCAGAGGCTTTAACACGCTGACGACTGCTTCTCCTACTGCCATCTTAAAATCTCCATAGCCCTTTCCGTCAAACTCCTTCACCACTTCTTCCGGTGTCTTTCCGGTGCAGGCACTGTAGATATCGATCAGGTTCCGGATACCCGGCTGCTCTTCCCGATACAAAATCTGTGCTTCCGAGTCTGTTACAGCACGCTTACACTTACGCATGATCGTATCCGGATCATCCATCAGATAAATAGAAGCGTTGGGATTCTCATCGGACTTGGACATCTTCTTCGCCGGGTCCTGCAGACTCATGATCTTGGCGCCCACTTTTCCGATATATGCTTCCGGTATGGTGAACACATCCCCATATACTCCATTAAACCGCTGGGCCACATCTCTGGTCAACTCCAGATGCTGCATCTGGTCGATACCAACTGGTACGACATCTGCCTGATAGAGCAGGATATCCGCTGCCATCAGTACTGGATACGTGAATAGCCCTGCATTGATATTATCTGCATGCTTTGCAGACTTATCCTTGAACTGCGTCATACGGTTCAGCTCTCCCATATAGGTGAAGCAGTTCAGAATCCATGCCAGCTCCGCATGGCCGGATACATGGGACTGATAGTAGAGACAATTCTTCTCCGGATCAAGTCCTGCCGCGATATAGATCATCAGAAGGTTGCGGGCACGCTGCCGGAGCACGGCCGGATCCTGCCGCACAGTAATGGAATGCATATCCACTACGCCGTAAAAACACTCATACTCTTCACACAAATCCACCCAGTTCTTCAGTGCCCCCAGATAATTGCCCAGGGTCAGATTGCCGGTTGCCTGCATGCCGCTGTACAGTACTTTCTTCCCGTTTATCATATCTTTTCAACTCCTTTTTCAATCACGCAGTCTTTTCCCATGCACTCCTGTGCATAGATAAGAGCCCGGTTCATCTGCTCCGGACTCTCCGTTTTCTCTTTTTTCATTCTAGCTTTCTTCCCCGTCTTTGTCAACAAACTTTGTGAACTTCCGTCCGTACTGCCGCCTGTCCAATCAGGACTTCTTTTCCCCGAAATGCGAATCCATACTTTCGAATCCGCCCCGGTTCGATTCCTTTCGCCCTTAAAGCCGCCTCATACTGCTCCTTCTCGATCTGAAGCAACGCATTTTCCACCGTCTCTTCTAGGCTGTTCTCTCTTTTTGGATGATGCACCTTGAATTCCAGAATATAAGCATTATCTTTCGCATTTACAGGCTCCAGCATCACATCATACCGTCCAAATCCACTCTCCCGGTTAGACAGAATCGTATACCTGCCCGCCAGTTCCACCATCAACCCCAGCACAAAACCATGATAAAAACGCTCTGGCTCTTCTCCTGATGGCTGCTTTCCAGTATCAAAATAGCTGAACGTCGCCATTGCTACCCGATTCATATACTCGTTCATGGCATCCAGATCTCCCATCAGGAACGCTTTAATAAAATAGCTGTAAGAATCACCGCTCTCGTAAAACCAGTTGCGTATCATATTTTCAAACATGATACGTACTTCTCTGTTGGTCAAAGACAATGTATATTTTTCCTGGCCGGACAACTCATCAAACCAGTATTCCACTGTCTTCAAATATCCGCTGGCGAGCAGAAGGCTCCAGACTGCATTTTTCTCTCTGGACAACTGACTGAATACGATCTGCTCATCGATCACCATTTCCAGAACACCTCCCCGAAGAAGTTCTTCAAACTTCGTCTTGATCTCCGGGCTCCCCTCCCGGATCAACTTCCCGGCCAGACTGTTGCTGCTGGTATTAGCCCAGTAAGTGCCCAGTTTCTTTTCACTCAAGTAGTTGATGATCGACCATGGATTGTAAATATCAGCCATCTTTCCAAAAGTAAAACCATCATACCAGTTCTTCACAGACTGCCGCTGTTCTGACAGCCCGTACTCATCCAGAGCCGCAAAGACCTCCTGCTCTGTAAAACCAAATACATCCTCATATTTATCGGAAGTCGTTGTTACAACCTTCAGATGATTCAGATCCGAAAATATGGACTCCTTACTGACTCTGGTAATCCCGGTCATGACCGCACGTTCCAGGTAGGGATTCGTCTTAAACGTCATATTGAACATCGTCCGGATGAATTCGGTCATCTCCTCCCAATATCCATGTACATAGGCCTCCTGCATCGGGGTATCATATTCATCCAGAAGGATGATCACATTCTTACCATAATATCTGCGCAGATATCCGGCCAGCGTCTGAAGGGAGGATGCGGCTGTCACCTCATCCATGTATCTGGTGACATTCTGGTAACCTTCCTTCTCCCTGTCATTCAAAATACCGCCATCTAAAAGATAGTCGTATTTTTGGTACAGTTCCCCAATCGTATGGCAGATGTTTTGTTTTGCATTGGAAAAAGAGGTCTCTTTTACTCCTGCAAAACTTACAAAAAGAACCGGCCAGGTTCCCTGAATCTCCCGGTATCTCTCTTCCCCCCACACGAAGAGACCTTCAAACAGATCCGACCTTCCGGCATACTCTATGGAAAAGAATTTTTCCAGCATGCTCATGTTCAGAGTTTTTCCAAACCGCCTTGGGCGAGTGATCAGTGTCACTTCATCTTCCGCTTCCCACCACTCTTTGATGAACTTTGTCTTATCCACATAAAAGATATTTCTCATCCTCACCTTTTCGAAATTCTGATGTCCGATGCCGACTGTTCTCACTGTCTGAACGCCTCCTTCCTTTCTATGTAGCATTATATCCTTATCTCTGTCTGATGTAAAATCATTTTTATTCATCCCCTGCTCTTGCCTTTGTCCATAAACTTTGTTATTATGATACAAAATCATATCCAATCGACAAGGGAGGTTCTTTTCATGGAAAAAATCGCAAGCTTCACCATAGACCACATCAAACTGGTTCCCGGTGTCTATGTATCCCGTAAGGATCCAGTAGGCGGCACCATCGTCACTACATTTGACATCCGCATCACCAGCCCCAATGACGAACCTGTCATGAACACGGCTGAACTGCACGCTATGGAGCATCTGGCGGCGACCTTTCTCAGAAGCCATCCGGTATTTGGGCCGAAGATCGTCTACTTTGGACCCATGGGATGCCGAACCGGCTGTTATCTGCTGCTGAACGGGGACTACGAACCAAAGGATATTGTCGGGGTGCTGATCGAGACCTTTGAATTCATGCGTGATTTTGAAGGGGAGATTCCCGGTGCGAGACCTGAGGACTGCGGCAACTATCTGGATTCCAGCCTGCCCATGTGCAAGTGGTGGTCCAACCGCTATCTGAATGAAGTGCTCTATCACATCACGGAAGAGCAGATGGTGTATCCGAAGCAGTAAACTCTTACACAAGCAAGGCTGCTCCAGTATACAGCAATTACGCCTGTCTACTGGAGCAGCCCTTCCTATTGGACATACTGTTTTCTTCTATCCAGTTTTATCTTCTGTAACTCTTACAGCCAGCTCTTTACCTTCTCATAAATGCCCTTTGCATCCAGACCATATTTCTCAATCAGTGCTTTCGCCGGACCGGACTCGCCGAAGGTGTCATTAACACCAATCCGAAGCATCTTCGTGGGCGCCTGCTCTGACAGAACCTCTGCCACAGCTCCACCAAGTCCTCCGATGATGGAGTGCTCTTCCACGGTCACGACCTTGCCGGTCTTCTTCGCAGATGCCACTACAAGCTCTGCGTCCAGCGGCTTGATGGTATGGATATTGATCACTTCTGCGGAAATTCCGTCTGCCTCCAGCATCTTTGCTGCTTCCAGGCTCTCAGATACTTCCAAACCGGTAGCGATGATCGTCACATCCTTGCCTTCCTTCATGGTAATGCCCTTGCCGATCTCAAACTTATACGTATCTGCATCATTGATGACCGGAACAGCAAGACGACCGAAACGCAGATATACTGGTCCCTCATACTCAATAGCTGCTTTTACTGCTGCTTTAGCTTCCACATCGTCCGCCGGATTGATCACGGTCATGCCCGGAATCGTTCTCATAAGAGCGATATCCTCATTACACTGATGAGAAGCACCATCCTCACCTACAGAGATACCCGCATGGGTAGCACCGATCTTCACATTCAGATGAGGATATCCGATGGAATTGCGGACCTGCTCAAAAGCACGTCCTGCTGCAAACATGGCGAAGGTAGAAGCAAACGGAATCTTCCCTGTTGTTGCCAGTCCTGCTGCTACCGTCATCATATTGCCCTCTGCGATACCGCAGTCAATATGCCGTTCCGGAAAAGCCTTCTTAAATACACCTGTCTTAGTAGCTCCCGCCAGGTCTGCATCCAGCACGACCAGATCCGGATACTGTGCTCCAAGCTCTGCCAAAGCATTACCGTAGCTCTCTCTTGTTGCGATCTTCTTTACTTCTGACATAATGCTTCACCTACTTTCTCTAAATCTGCCATAGCAATCGCATATTGCTCATCATTGGGAGCGGTTCCATGCCAGGATGCCTGACCCTCCATAAAGGAAACCCCTTTCCCTTTTAAAGTCTTGGCAATAATCGCTACTGGTTTGCCGGTCACAGTCTTTGCTTCTTCAAATGCCGCACGGAGCTTGTCCATATCATTACCATCATCCACATTGATCACATGGAAATTGAATGCCTCGAATTTTTTATCGATTGGATACGGTGAACACACATCCTCGATCCTTCCATCAATCTGCAGTCCGTTGTTGTCCACGATCACTACCAGATTGTCCAGCTTTCTGTGTCCTGCCAGCATGGAGGCCTCCCACACCTGGCCTTCCTGGATCTCGCCGTCTCCAAGCAGGGTATAGACTCTGTAGGATTTATTATCCAGTTTACCTGCAATCGCCATACCAACTGCTGCAGAGATCCCCTGTCCCAGAGAACCGGAAGACATATCGATACCCGGAATATGCTGCATGCACGGATGCCCCTGCAGATGGGATCCTACATGGCGGAGTGTCACCAGATCCTCCACCGGGAAATATCCTCTGTGTGCCATGGCACTGTAATATCCCGGAGCCGTGTGTCCCTTTGACAGAACAAAACGGTCCCTGTCCGGGTCTTTCGGATTCTTCGGATCGATGTTCATCTCCTCAAAATACAAATAGGTAAAAATGTCCGCAGCCGACAGAGATCCGCCTGGATGTCCTGCTTTTGCACTATGCACAGCAGTCACAATCCCTTTACGGACTTCATTGGCTATTTTCTGTAACTCTAAAGTCTGCATGTTTCTCTCCCTTTCTTTGACAGATTTATACAATTCTATAGTAACACAAACGATATATTTTTCAAGAGATAAATCGGTATCTTTCCTCGTTATTCTCAGCAAAGATATATAT
>CAMWMT010000105.1 GCA_947175375.1 uncultured Clostridiaceae bacterium
GGTCGGGGGGATTCGGAGGATCCGGCTGGGCTCTCTGGAACCAAGGATCATGACGGAGGCATTTGTGCGGGAACTGGCCTCTGTGGAAAAACTCTGTCCGCATTTTCATCTGTCACTGCAGAGCGGCTGTGACGAAACGCTTCGACGTATGAATCGAAAGTATGATACACAAGAATTTCGGGCATGCTGTGAACGACTCCGGACATATTTTGATCATCCGGCGCTTACGACCGATGTAATGGTAGGATTTCCGGGAGAGACAGAAGAAGAATTTTCGCAGACTGTGAGATTTCTGGAAGAGCTTCAGTTTTATGAGATGCATGTGTTCAAATATTCCAGAAGAAAAGGGACAAGAGCGGACCGGATGGAAGGACAGATACCAGAGCCTGTCAAGACGCGTAGGAGTGATGTCCTGCTGAAGCTGACAGAGGAGCAGAGTCTTGCTTACCGAAAGCGTCTGATTGGAAAGACTGTGGAAGTGCTGATGGAAGAAGCTTATGAAAGAGACGGAGTCACATATCAGATCGGTCATACAGAGGAATATGTAAAGATCGCAGTTGCAGAGGAAACCTCTCTTTCGAACCGGATGGAGCGTGTAAAAGTGGAAAAAATGCTGCAAAATGATGTGCTGTGCGGCGTTTTGACAAATGCCGACAGAAAATAGGCATTGAATTTATGGGCAGATTATAGTAAACTGATGATAGAGCAGACGATCATTGAGGACGGGGTACTATGAAAAAATTGGAGAACACACAGTATTTTAAAATTCAATCTGACCAGGAACTGCGGGTGGACGAGGTCCTTCATATGGTCTATCAGGCGATGACAGAGAAGGGATACGATCCGGTGAACCAGATTGTTGGTTATATCATGTCCGGGGACCCGACATATATTACCAGTCATAAGGGTGCCAGGAGCCTGATCATGAAGGTGGAGCGGGACGAACTGGTGGAAGAGCTCTTAAGAGTGTATGTGGACAAGACAGTAAAGGAATAAAGATTTATGAGGATCATGGGGCTTGATTATGGTTCCAAGACAGTGGGAGTCGCGGTCAGTGATGAGCTTCTTTTGACTGCCCAGGGGATAGAGACTGTCTGCAGGACTCAGGCAAACAAACTCCGGCAGACGCTTGCCCGGATCAAGGCATTGTGTGAAGAATACGATGTAGAGGAGATTGTGCTGGGTTTTCCAAAAAATATGAATAACACGATAGGAGACAGGGCTGAGAAATCGCTGGAATTTGCAGAGATGCTGAAAAAGCGGACAGGCCTGCCTGTTATTATGTGGGATGAACGCCTGACGACGGTGGAGGCGAACCGGACCCTGATGGAGACCGGGGTGCGCAGAGAACACAGGAAAGAATATATCGATCAGATTGCAGCAGTATTTATTCTGCAGGGATATCTGGACAGGAAAAGCATGAGGAAGTGATAAGCGGGATGGAAAAGCTGATTTTTCAGGATGAGAATGGAGAGGCCGCAGAATTTTATGTACTGGAGCAGACCCGTATCAGTGGAAGGAATTACCTTCTGGTGACAGACTCAGAGGATGAAGACGGGGAATGCCTGATCTTAAAGGATATGGCGGGAGATCAGGAGAAAGAATCTTTGTATGAGATCGTGGAACAGGAACAGGAGCTGGATGCGGTGTTGAAGGTGTTTGATGAGCTTCTGGAGGATGTGGATATCACAAAATAGCTACAGGGTGTGAACAATATGCAGTTGGATAGGGTAGGATTTGAAAAGATGCTTCGGGAAAAAGGCCTGAAGGTGACCGCGCAGCGGGTTGCCGTATTAACGGCGCTTTCAAAAGAGGCGGACAGCCATCTGACTGCGGAAGAGATTTATGAACGGGTGAAAGTAAGCAGTCCGGAGATTGGACTTGCTACAGTATACAGGACGATTCAGGTGCTTCTGGAGCTTAAGATCATTGACCGGATCTATCTGGATGACGGATATGTACGGTACGAGCTGGGACATGTATATGAGGACGAAGATAGTCATCATCACCACCACTTAATCTGCGTGAAATGTGGTCGAGTCATGTCCTTTCAGGGAGATCTTCTGGAAGAATTCGAAAAGAGGATGGAAGATAAAACAGGATTCCGGATACAGGATCATGATGTGAAGCTCTATGGGTATTGTGTGGATTGCCTGAAAAAAAAGATATAGGGACTATTACAGGAGGTTATTTATTTGAAAAATGTGAACAACTCAAAATTGCGAATCATTCCATTGGGCGGATTGGAACAGATCGGAATGAATATCACTGCCTTTGAGTTCGAAGACAGTATTGTTGTTGTGGACTGCGGTCTGTCCTTTCCGGAGGATGACATGCTGGGAATCGACCTGGTGATTCCGGACGTGACTTATCTGAAGCAGAATCTGAGTAAAGTAAAAGGCTTTGTCATCACTCATGGACATGAGGATCATATCGGAGCGCTGCCTTATATCCTGAAGGATGTCAACGTTCCGGTCTATGCTACCAGGCTGACCATCGCTCTGATCGAAGGAAAATTAAAAGAACACAATATGTTGAAAACGACCAAGCGGAAGGTAGTGAAGCACGGGCAGTCCATCAATCTGGGTCAGTTCCGGATCGAATTTATTAAGACCAATCACAGCATTGCAGACGCTTCCGCGCTTGCGATCTATTCTCCGGCCGGTACGGTCGTGCATACGGGAGATTTCAAGGTGGATTATACACCGGTATACGGGGACAGCATTGATCTGCAGCGTTTTGGAGAGATCGGCAAAAAAGGCGTTCTGGCGCTGATGTGTGACAGCACCAATGCGGAGCGCCCGGGAGTGACCATGTCGGAGAAGAGTGTGGGACGTACCATGGATGCTCTGTTTACCGAACACTGCAATTCCCGTATTATCGTGGCAACCTTTGCTTCTAATGTGGACCGTGTGCAGCAAATCATCAATTCTGCCTACAAGCATAATAAGAAAGTAGTGGTTGAGGGCCGCAGCATGGTCAATGTCATTACGACTGCAGTGGAACTGGGGTATATCCAGATACCGGATCATACACTTATCGATATTGAGCAGCTCAACAATTATCCGCCGGAAGCAACCGTTCTGATCACGACGGGAAGCCAGGGAGAATCTATGGCGGCTCTGTCGCGGATGGCACAGAATCTGCACCGGAAAGTGCATATCATGCCGGGAGATACAGTAATCTTCAGTTCGAATCCAATCCCGGGCAACGAGAAGGCGGTATCAAAGGTCATCAATGAGCTTTCGGCGAAAGGAGCCAATGTGATCTTTCAGGACGCCCATGTATCCGGCCATGCCTGCCAGGAAGAGATCAAACTGATCTATTCTCTGGTGCGGCCCCAATATGCGATTCCGGTACATGGAGAGTATCGTCATCTAAAGGCTCAGGCTGCTATCGCGGCACAGCTTGGCATCGAGAAAGAGCATATTTTCGTACTCCAGTCCGGAGATGTGATGGAGATGGATGCAGACAGTGCAAAAGTAGTGGATAAAGTCCATACTGGTGCGATCTTCGTGGATGGCCTGGGAGTGGGAGACGTGGGAAATATCGTGATGCGTGACCGCCAGCATCTTGCAGAGGATGGTATTATGATCATTGCTCTGACTCTGGAAAAAGGAAGTAATATGCTGCTGGCAGGACCGGATATCGTATCCCGTGGTTTTGTCTATGTTCGGGAATCCGAAGATCTGATGGAACAGGCACGGGCAGTTGTCTATGATGCGGTGCAAAAATGTCTGGACCGCAATATCACAGACTGGGGAAAGATGAAAACTGTCATGAAGGATGCACTGGGAGATTATATCCGTAAGAAGACTAAGAGAAATCCGATGATTCTTCCGGTCATTATGGAAGTATAGACAGAAGAGAGAGCCATTCAGCTGGTCTGATAAATGGAAGAGAGGTAAAATGGATACGATCAATGATAAAGTGGAGGAATTAGTATCTGCCATCCGGAAAAGTACCGAGTACCGGAATTTTCAGGAAGCAGGACAGGAGGTACGTAAAGTACCGGGACTGGCAGAGAAGATCCGGGAGGTTTGCTGGAAAAACTATGAACTCCAGAACAGTGGTACGGAAGACCTGTATGAGAGGCTGGAAGAGTTTATGGATCAAAATAAAGAATTTTGGAGAAATCCGGTTGTAGAGCAGTATCTGGAGCATGAACTGCGGATGTGCCGTATCCTGCAGGAGATCAATGCGAGAGTTACAGGTATTGTTGATCTTATGATCTGAGGATAGTTCAGGAAGATAAGGAGACACGATCATGAATGTACAAAAGGTAATGCTGTCCATTGGACTGTTTCTGCTAAGGTGTGCCATTGTGATACTGGTCGTTGTGGGTATCTACAGGCTGGGAGAGTATGCATACGATTTCGGTTATTATATCGTGGCGAATACGGCGGCAGAGCCTGAGCCAGGAAGAAATATGAAAGTGACTCTGACTGATGATATGGCATCAAAAGAGATCGCAGAGCTTTTAGAACATAAAGGCTTGATCCGTGATGCGAATATATTCTGGATTCAGCTAAAACTCAATAAATATGACGACCGGCTGGAGCCGGGAGAATATATCCTGAATACCTCCATGACACCCAAAGGACTCATGCAGATGATGGCAGGAGAAGTGGAAGACGGGGACGAAGAGGAATGATCGCGGAAGAACGGATGACAACCTACATCAATTCTTTGTATCCTGGTAATACGAAGATGCTGGACAGGGTGGAAGAAGAAGCCTTGAGCGCAGGAGTACCGATCATTCGGAAAGAGACACAGAGTCTGCTTCGGTTTCTGCTCAGGGCATACCAGCCGATGAACATTCTGGAGGTTGGCACTGCGGTCGGTTTTTCAG
Organism: uncultured Clostridiaceae bacterium; assembly: GCA_947175375.1. Lineage (GTDB taxonomy): Bacteria > Bacillota > Clostridia > Lachnospirales > Lachnospiraceae > Hominiventricola. The sequence goes on from CAMWMT010000105.1 coordinate 4,853, forward strand.
CGCTTCTGATGAGCGAGTATGCACCGGAAGGATGCTGGATCACAACGATCGAGAAATATAAAAAGAGGATTCCGGTCGCGCGGGAGAACTTTGCCCGTGCAGGAAGGTCCGATCGCATCACCCTGTTGGAAGGGGATGCCATGGAGATCCTTAAGGGCCTGGAGGGAAGTTACGATCTTATCTTTATGGATGCGGCAAAGGGGCAGTATCCGGCGTATCTGCCGGAGGTCTTACGTCTGCTGGCACCGGGAGGGCTTCTGGTGTCCGATAATGTACTGCAGGACGGAGATATTATAGAATCCCGGTTCGCGGTGGAGCGAAGAAACCGTACCATCCATGCGAGGATGAGAGAATATCTGTATATGCTGACGCATTGTGAAGAGCTTACCACTGCCATACTACCGACAGGAGATGGTGTGACTGTAAGTGTAAAGAACCGGAACAGACCGGAACAGGGAGCGGAGGAAATATGAGCAGACATCCGGAACTTTTAATCCCGGCGAGCAGTCTGGAAGTGTTAAAGACGGCAGTTATATTTGGTGCAGATGCTGTCTATATCGGCGGAGAGGCATACGGCCTCCGCGCCAAAGCGAAGAATTTTTCCATGGAGGAGATGGCAGAAGGAATCCGGTTTGCTCATGCTCATGGAGTGAAAGTCTATGTGACTGCCAATATCCTGGCACATAACAGGGACCTTGCCGGTGCGAAAGCATATTTTGAAGAACTGCGAGAGATCGGACCGGATGCATTGATCATTGCGGATCCGGGGATGTTCCTGATTGCCAGAGAAGTGTGCCCTAAGATCGACGTTCATATCTCGACCCAAGCCAATAACGTGAATTATCGGACCTTTCAGTTCTGGCACGAACAGGGTGCTCGAAGGGTGGTGACGGGCAGGGAACTTTCTCTGGAGGAGATCCGGGAGATCCGGGAGCACATTCCGGACAGTCTGGAAATCGAGACGTTCGTACATGGTGCCATGTGTATCTCCTATTCGGGGCGGTGCCTGCTGAGTAATTATTTCACAGGAAGAGACGCGAACCAGGGGGCATGTACCCATCCCTGCCGCTGGAAATATGCGGTTGTGGAAGAGACACGTCCTGGAGAATATATGCCGGTTTATGAAAATGAGCGGGGGACCTATATTTTTAATTCCAGAGACCTCTGTATGATCGAGCATATTCCGGATTTGATCCGTGCGGGTGTGGACAGCCTAAAGGTCGAGGGCAGGATGAAGACTGCGCTCTATGTGGCGACGGTGGCGCGCACATATTGCAAGGCGCTGGATGATTACCGGAAAGACCCGGCTCTGTATGAAGAGCATATTCCCTGGTATCTGGAACAGATCTCGGCATGTACCTATCGCAGGTTTACCACCGGATTTTTCTATGGAAAGCCGGATGAAAATGCGCAGGTCTATGACAGCAATACCTATGTAAAAGAATATACCTACCTGGGTATGATCGAGAAGACGGATGGAAAACAGTGCTGTCTGATCGAGCAGCGGAACAAATTTTCCGTCGGTGAGACGATCGAGATTATGAAACCAGATGGCAGGAATATCGAAGCAGTTGTAGAAGGGATCTGGGGCAGGTCAAAGGAACTTAAGAAAGATGTATCTCAGCCGGAGGGACTGCCGACTATAGAGGATGGAGGTCCTTCCATGTGGGAGCCACAGAAGAGCGCGCCTCACTCCCGTCAGGCTCTGTGGGTGAAACTTGATAAAATAGCCGATCCGATGGACATACTAAGACGGCGTGAGACATAGAATATTAAAATAAGATAAAATGGAAAGGCACTTTCGTGGGATTTTTACATAAGATGTATTAAATATCCACTGAGGTGTCTTTTTTTGAAGGCTTTTCCGAAACCTCTTACGGCGGAAGAAGAGAAAGATTATTTGGTGAGGTATAAGGGAGGGGACGAAGAGGCACGTCAGATTCTGATCGAATATAATCTGCGCCTTGTAGCCCACATTGTGAAAAAGTACCAGTCATCCGAGGACGATATGGAGGAACTGATCTCTATAGGGACCATCGGACTGATTAAGGCAGTAGACACCTTTGACCACGAAAAGGCAAGCAAACTGGCAACATACGCGGCAAGATGTGTGGAAAACGAGATCCTTATGTATATGAGGGTGAAGAAAAAGCTGCAGAGGGAATCTTCCTACTATGAGCCCATCGGTACAGACAAGGAAGGGAATGAAATCCAGCTTCTGGATATCATGGAGAGCAAGGAACCCACAGCATTGGAGCAGATCGGACTGAAGGATGATACGAAGAAGGTCTATGGACTTCTGGAACAGGTTCTCACAGAGAGAGAACGGCAGGTCGTCATTATGCGTTACGGACTGTACCATGGAAGAGAATATACACAGCGGGAGATCGCGCAGAAGCTTGGAATCTCCCGTTCCTACATCAGCCGCATTGAGAAAAACGCAATCAATCGGCTGAAAGAGTACTTCCGGGATTGATTTCCCGGAATCTGTATGCTATACTCATATAGCGTCTGATATCTGGAATGCGTATCGCAGAGTTTTTCCAAATACAATTCCATAGAAAGAGATTATGTTCAGTTCAATTTTATCAGCGGCAGTCATCGGCATTGAAGCATATCCGATACAGGTGGAAGCGGATATCTGCGATGGACTGCCTCAGTTCTGTATGGTGGGAGATCTGTCTCCGGAGGTGAGGGAAGCGGCGGACCGGGTCCGCACGGCCCTCCGCAATACACAGATCTCATTTCCACCAAAGAAGATCACGATGAATCTGTCACCGGCTCATATCCGTAAAGAAGGGACCGGATTCGATCTTCCGGTGGCGGCGGCTCTTCTGACGGCACTTGGAATCATACCAGAGGAGTATGTAAGAGGAGTGCTGATCATGGGAGAGGTGGGCCTGAATGGAAAGGTCCGGCCGGTGAGTGGAGTGTTGCAGAGTGTCATATTGGCAAGAGAGCTTGGCTGCCGTCTGTGCCTGGTACCCGCAGAAAACGCAGGAGAGGGAGCTGCGATCCATGGAGTCCTGGTTGTCGGG
>CAMWMT010000106.1 GCA_947175375.1 uncultured Clostridiaceae bacterium
CCGTATATGTAATATTTTTACATTGCCACTTTAAATTTTTTATATTCTTCACTGAAACTTTCGCTTTGCCTTTTCCGCCTCTTCCGGATTTAACCATTCAAGAATCTCAATCAGTTCATCACGGGCTGAATCTGTATTTCCCCACCATTTCCATTTCGACTGATTCATTCGTTTCAATACTGCTGGTTTAAATACTTTTTGCAAGCGAAAATTTCTAACACACTTCCTCGCAATTACAACTTCAATATACTTACAGGTATGTCTGGGAGTACCAATCACAAGGATGCTTTCATGCCCTATTCCGCCATAGACCAAATTTATAAATACTTTGGCGTTCGGACGGAAATGTTTTGTTCCATGCCTTAATTCGTGATTTTCCCCATATGGATATTCTTCCGCAATATTTCCAACAAGACACCACTGCCATTCCTGTTCAGCGGATTTCTCCTCTTCTATCATTTTCAATGCTTACGCCACCTGTTCTATTCTAATCTTTCTAATCTATATCCTCCGTAAGCGCCTGTACCAGTCTTAGTACAGGCGTTTACGTCAGACGGCCGGATCACTCCAGCGGAAACGTCACTCTCCAGTTTCCTTCGGTCTTTTGTCCCGAGATAACATAATCTCCATGTAAGGTACAGCCGGAAAGTTCTTCCAGGGAAATGTCAAAAACCTCTTCCTCGTAAGTGACCGGATGCTCCGGGTCTGTATTATCCCTGAAGTAGATATTGTAAGCGGAATTTCTCTTTCCATCGGCATCTTCCAGCCACAGAAAACCATGATTATCATGTTCCAGTGTGTTACCAAAAGCCGTCTGAATATGGAGCATGCCATCTTGATAGCCAAGAGCTGTCAAAGTGATATCGTTGTCAGGAATGATATCCACAGAACAATTGGGAATCAAAACTTCGGTGGTATCCTCCGTTTCATAAGATTCAAAATCTCCGCCATGTCCACTAGAAGCTATTATCCTTGTAGACACATCTGAGGGAATATCTTTCAAGTCCACAGGGATGATGATGTCTTCATAAGTTGTCTTATGACTTAAAAATTCCCGGACGGAAAAGGTAATCTTATCTCCCTGAATCAAATGCTCTTCCTGTTCCCAGGGCTGTTCCTGAAGGGTGATAAGGAAAGAGACTTTTCCGGATTCGGCGTCATAACCGGCCCATTCGCAGGTACCGATAGAATCGAAGGGGCGATTGATGGAATAGCTGTCAAAAAGATCCGTAGTCTCGTCAATCCGATCGCCTTCCAGGTCTTCCATAGTGATATAGATTCGGGCGGTATCCTCATAGATACAGGCGGATACGACTTCCATGCGGATTCCCTGATCTTCCGAAGCCATCTGTACCGGCATCAGATGCTGGGCGGCTTCCGGGGACAGACGATACAAGAACTGATAGACCGGTTCTACATGGGCAGCGAGCACTGGCATGGAAACACGAAGAACTGTACAGCAGATGAGAATAGCGGCAGCCACTCTGTACCATGACCGGTATGTCCGGTTTCGGTTCCTTTTTGCAGCTTTTGCAATCAAGCTGTCTGTCAGTTCTGGGGCAGGGATGACCGCTTCATTAAATCGACCATATGTTTCTTTAAAATTCATCATACTCCTCCTTTAAGAGCTCTTTTAAAACGGCTCTGGCTCTGGTAAGCTGGGTCCGTACTGTAGCTGTTTTCCGATGAAGAATCTGTCCGATTTCTTTTGTAGACAGTTCTTCATAATAAAACAGATGAATGACTTCCCGATACGTCGGGGAGAGTCTTTTCAACGCGTGTGACAGATCAATGGTTTCCGGGGTCTCCAGTACTAGTTCTTCTGTCAAGGGTTGTGTATGTCGCTTCCATGAGGAACGCCAGAGGCTGTTGGCACAGTTTATGGTTACTTTTAGGAACCAGGCTTTTTTATGTGCGTCATTTTGAAATACCGGCATCTTCCGGAGATATCGAAGAAAAACTTCCTGATAGATCTCGTCTGCGTCCTATCGGTTTCCTGCCCGAGCCCATGCAAGACGATAGACCATGTCCGAATATTGGCAGATCGTCTCTTCCGGATTATCCTGCATGTTCTATACCTCCTCGTGTGATATGCTTACAACAGGCTTCACTAAGAATACTCTGCAGGATGGAAAAAAGCTACCGGAAAATTATAAGATTTTTGCAGATCATAAAACTTTTTTGATACAAAAAGTCTAAAACCAGCTCTGCAATTCGATAATGTTGCCTTCACAATCTGCCGCATAGACAAAAACAGCATTCCTTCCATCCTCGTATTCTGCTTTTACGACTTCCCCAATCTGCTTTCCGCCTTTCTCAAGCAACCGCTGTAAAGTTGCCTCTACGTCGTCTACTTCAAATGCAAGATGCGCGATCCCACATGTATTTACGGAATGGTCAGATTCCTTCATGCTGTCGTAGGAAAAAATCTCCAGCGTAGGATGGTCTTCACCATAACCTGGCAGACAGAGATGCTCTCCCATGATGTGCGCATTCGGGATTCCTGTCAGCTTGTCCAGCCATTCGCCGCGCAGGTCTCTTGTTTCACCGATACTTTTACAGTGAAATACATCCTTATAAAAATCGATCAGTTTTTGGAAATCTTTTGCAATAATATTTGTATGTACATATCGAAACATTGAAATTCTCCTTTTTCCGTTATTTTAAAATAATCGTCTATTCCATAAAATGGAGCAAAGATTCAGTCTTCCCTTTTTCAAAAATATCTTGGTCAATTCTTTTTGATAAACTTTTGAGTTCTCTTGATACAACATTTTTCATCGTTCTCATATTTATCAAGTTTCAGGGAAGTATAAGGAATCTTGTTTCTTTGCCTTTGCAGCCTTTAATATAGCTGCAAGATTATCTCCATTTAACACACCTGGATAGTCATCCTGGAAATCCAACAGAACATTTTTATTTTCCTGTTCCAGTTCCCTGCATTGCTTATAAAATGCTCTTAAATCCTCTTTCTCATAAATAGATTCAATGAATATGCGAGAATTTTTCGGAAGTCTGTCATAAGAATTGTATAAATCTACAACTGCTTTCTTTATTCTATCTAATGTAAAAGCATCTCCCCGCTCTTCCTGTTCTATCAAAATACCCACAACATCTGACAGATCATTCTTATATTGTCTTCCTGCCATCAACTTCATCGCAACAAGATACTCTGCCGAAACTGTACGCACCTGCAGAATATTTGAAAACGTCTTATAATATCTGGAATATTCTACCAATCTTGGGGTGTATGAATCTGTATTAACAAAATCTGTATTCAGCCATCCAACCGGAAGTCCAAGTCTATCCCCCACTGCATTGATCGCATCCTTCATAACACCCGATAATTGAATGATCGCATCCATATCATAAGTCATCTCTCTGAATCCATAATTAATCAAAACAGAAGCTCCGCCAATCAGAATAATCTCAGCCGGAACTTTATTTCCGTTTTTCTTACGGAATTCTTTTGCCAGCTCTTTTAAACAACTGTCAAGATTATTTTTTGTAAATGGTTTGTCAGAAGACATTACGTATCTCGTTTTCCACGATATTGAATCTCATGAATTCAGGTATCGCATTTTCTATAGCTTCACATTTTATGCTTTCATCATCTGTTGCAGCATATGACATAACTATACCCATTGGAAAGTATGGCTTCTCCAGCTTCTGACACCGAATATCATTATAGTTCGTACAGATTGGCAAACCATTTATTCTGGACAGGTAATCAATCATTGCCAAAAGATATAAAGATTCACAAAACCATTGCCTGTCATACAGTTTTCTAATTTCATCTGTCTCAAGAATTTCAATTATAAAGTCAAGATCTCCCAGATCCTTTACGTGATGACAAATGTTACTTTTAAATGTCTCAAAGGAACACCTGTAATCATCTGATCTCTCTTCATTATTCTCCAACAAAAAATCAACTGTTACACCAAGTACTTTTGCAATCTTATATAAAGTTCCAGCTGCACACTTATCAAGTTCCGCTTTTCCACTGCAGATATCTGCAATCGTAGTCATTGCAATGCCGCTTTCTTTACTCAGACGGTATCTTGACATATTTTCTTTTTGAAGTAATTCACTAATGATCATCAACATTTCCTCCTTTCCTACTAATATATCGGTTGACCGTACTATTGTCAATGTTATCTTATCTGTTTTTATCTATTCATCAAAATTACCCAAAAATTTAAAATATCCAAATCTCTTATTATGAACCTCCCTGATATTCCCCTCGTACTTCATTCTCCCAATAATTATAACCGTATTATACGATTGCTCCGATCCATCAGGATATTACACAAGCACGTTATGTTTCATCCAAAAATCTTTGAAGTTCTTCTCTCGTGCTACAATCAAATCTGTACAGTTTGTCCCTGACATAATCCTCTGATACGTTATCCTTTATCCATTTTAGACCATGTGCAACAGCAGTAGAATTATCATAACCTTCTTCTGCCCAGCATCGCCATATGGTACAGAAAACACCATTCGTTCCCAAATCCTTCACTCCACACTTATGGTAATAGATTAACAATGCTTTTTTTAACAATAACAGCTTTTCCTCACTCCGACCTTCACCATAAAAAGCAACTGCTTTCTTTTCATATGCAGCTGCCGCCTGTATACTGTCTGCACCAAATGTCTCTTCGGCAATCCTAACTGCTTTTTCAGAAAATTCTTTAGCCTTTTCATCACATTTAGACAATCTATACATACTTATTAATTTCAAATGAATATCAAAGACTTCCTGACTCTTTTCTCCATATTTGTTTTCATATACAGGGATTACCTTTTTTGCAATTTCTATGGCAATATCATACTTGAACAGGTTACTGTATATTCTGCTCAACATCCAGTCATTTTCCGTCACTTCAAAACTCTCTTCTCCATATTCTGCAATTTTTATTTTCTTTGATTTCTCGCTCCATTCCAGTGCCTGCGGATGATATCCTGCACAAGAAAGGAGTTCTACAAATTTATCATAATGAACCGTGACAGCGATACTCCGTTTACCATAAGCTTTCTCGGCAAATTTCACTGCTCTCTTTCCCCAGTACACTGCTTCAGAATATGACATATTCTCACTCTCCTGTGCTATGGTTTCACATATCACAGCATTTTTTAACTGATTGTTACTGAATTCCTTCTGGAATCGCAATTCGTTTTCTTTTCTAAGTGTCTGCATTCTTATTTCCTCTATTTCTCTGGACAGGGATTGTCGTTTCCATTATCATTTGATGGTCATAATTGTAAACTGTGAAAACATCTCCTGCATTCGCTGGTCTCCCGTCTTTATCTTTAATTACTCTAATAGGATTTTCAATGTAGGATATTTGTTAATATCATACTGATTCGATTTTCATTTCACAGAGATGCCCTGACAAGATATCAACAAATTCTTTTATCAGTTTTTTCCTGTTATTTTTCCTTAAATTCTTCAAATCCAATTGGAAAAACATTCCAGAATCAAGTTCCGCTCCTTCCAAACAATATCCAAAAGCTTTATCTGTTTTCAAGCATATAAAGAACGGCTCATTTGAAAAGAAGTCCAAATCCAGACAGCCATCTTTCAGAAATTCTTTTATTTCTCCTGCTTTTAATATGAATACATCGCTTCCGAGATAAGCATGTTCTGTATATAAATGTACTTTATCTTCCTTTTCAAAAAGTGTGCTTAAAATGGGAAGTTCTTCATAGATATCCTCATCTGCATAATTATCATATAATTTAAAATCACCATATTGTACAACATTCAATGGTGACTGAAACAGTTCAAACCCATCTATAAACTTCTCACCGTAAAACTCAAAAAATAATTTTTTAAACTCCTGTATGGAAATTCCAGATACCATGGTAATTCTTATCGATACATAAGTATCAACAGCCTCCTCAATCTATTTACTTCCCATTCACGTACACGCCCACTCGGCCATCACCTTGGAGAAATCCCTGTTTTTCAAGTCTTCAGATCGAATGATAAAGTTCAGTATCCCTCCGTTGAGGTCGATATCCATTTCTCCAATATCTCCTGCCGGGTAGGTAAAGAGGTCATCGTCCAGTTGGAAGAGAAGGGTATCCCACGCAGGCCACTCCAAAGCACGCTGAACCGCTTCCGGCGGGATATTGTATTTTTTCAGCATCTCCTCTGTCATACCCTGATAGGGATTCTCCCGGGGATCGCACTGGCAATACCGGGGATAGCCCCCTGTTTTACAGCCGCCCTGCTTCATCTGTTCACATATCTGATTCAGTGCTTCCCGTTCCTCGGGAATATTATCATCCAGCCCATACGGCATGAACTCCTTTGGGTCTTCACCAGGTAAACGGGCGGTCAGAGCAGCAGCAAAGAGGGCGGAAAAACGGAAATCCTCGTAATTGACGCCTTCCTGCTCAACAGGAAAAAACAACATTTTCACCGGTCTTTTCGGAGTCCGCCACAGCCCGGCCTTATCCTCCCAAGAATCAGGCATCCTGGCCAGACACTCTTCCTCTGTAACGCTCTCATCTACCGTCGGATAGTAGAAGATACGCCAGTTCCCCTGAACCGTTCTGTCCTCGCCACACAGGCCAAATCCGCCGTCATAGTCAAAGTCGGACAGAAAGAACTGCAAAATACCCTCTCCTGGAAAACCCTCCAGCAGTGGCATCTGAGCAAAATTAATCTGCGCACATAGCCAAAGAGTCTGTCCACCCTCTCCCACAGGGTAACATGCATCATGAGGCAGATAGGGTATCCCTCCCAAATGGCTGTCAGTAACAGCGAAGGGCTCCGTACTGAATTGAAGACGGCACACCGGCCGCCTGCTCTCCGCCTGAATCTGATCCACAATTTCCTGGCAGATCTGTATCTTTTCCATATTTGTCATTGTCCATCCACTCCTGCATCTTTTTATAAATCTGTTTTTATTTGATATATCCTATTTAACTCTTTATAAAAAACATCCATACTATGGTCGTACTCCTTCTTCTGATTTACATATCCATCCTCATTCTCTCACTTTTATCCACTATCATCGGCTGTCATAAAAGCGCCGGAACACCTTCATAATGCAATTGAGGAAGACTTTCTGCTTTATTAAAATACATGTGAATCTGTTGATCTCGTCCTCTTATCCCGGAAGCAGGCATCCAACTGCACACAATGATTTCATAAAAACCGTTTTCCATATTAACCCTACAATCATTTTCACGTTCTTTTTCCCACCTTAGAAGAGCATATAAATCTCTAAAATACACAGCCTGGTCTGTCACATGCAAACACAATTTCAATGCATATTGAGGATCTAATTCATCCAAGTCAGGATAAACATCCAGATAAACTGTAATATGGAATCTTCCTGGCGTCCCCGTAGCAACTCCAACAATAGAGCCTTCGTAAATATGTTTTATTACATCTTGCGGATCATTATAGTTTTCTACTAAATAATTTTGACCCATTTTAATATGATCTGCTGATTTTGGTGAATAAAAAATGATTCCCAATCCCGATATATCAAGCGTAAATTTTGCTACTTCCATAAAAGAACCTCCTTATCAACTATGTTTTTAACAAACTCAAATCTGTCTATTTTTTGAATTTTATTTTTATTACCTTTATAAACTTTATACTCTGTATTTTCCAAATCAAGACATTCGATTACGTTAACAATATTAATCAAAGTAAAATCCCCATCGTCACTGTTTAATTCTAACTTTTCATATCTTGTTCCACATAATCTATCCAGCGCATCCAAAAAACTATTATAAAATCCTGCACTCCTTTCCAAGTTTTTTGTACTTCAGAATATGTTCACCTGCTGTACAGACTTCTGTTTGCTCGTTGTGCACTAGTCAACAAAAACTGGACACAAATTTTAAATTTTCTTACAGCAAAGA
>CAMWMT010000107.1 GCA_947175375.1 uncultured Clostridiaceae bacterium
TTCATATTGTATACCATACAGACAGCAGCATCCCATTCCTTTTTGGAAATATTCCAGTCTTTCGATCTGCACACCTCTTTTCGGCGCTCTTCCCAAAAACCAGAATATTCTTTTATCTCCCCTGTTTCTATCATCTTTTTGATCTCATTCACATATTTTATAACCTGGCATTTTCTGTCATATGGGATCTCTGGCATAGGGCTTCCCTGGTCGTATCTATATGCCCCACCTGCTTTCTGTATATTCTGTCGATACTTTTGCCCGACACAAGATACGAAGAAGGAGCCTTCCTTTCCTGCTTCTGCCTTTTCTTCCATATAACCTTCAACCGTTTCCTTCACTGCAAGCAGGAATTCCTCACTGCTGATTTCCCGGGTTCTTTTCCCGCTCATTTCAGCCAGATCTCCGGACCCTTTACACCGAATCATCATTTCGTATCCTGACGGGCTGTAAGCCTCCATCACTTTCATGAACAGGGACTCATACCGTAGATGGGTCTGAAACCATTTCCAACGGGCGGCTTTATCTTCTTTTGTCTCTTTTGGCATCCGGGAAAGTTCGTGAAGAACCTCCCCGTACTGCTCCTTCAGTTCTTCTGCAAGACGTACTCTCTTCTCTTCTTCTTTTTTCTTATTCATATCAGAGCCTCCATCTACAGATTCAGCATACGATGCAATACCTTCTGCGGATCATCCAGCTGCATTGTTTCCATCTGCTCAATGGTATCTCCCAGCAGCTTAAACACCGTCAGGTCATGAAGGATCGCCCCGTTCTCCACCTGCTCTCCCTTTCTGCGGATGATCTCGCCATAATAGATTCCCTCAACCTCCGTATCCTTCAGCTTCTCTACAAAATTCATGGCATATAACAGAATTGCGGACATCGGTTTGGTTCCAAAGGTAATATCTGCCCGGATCAGCGAGTCATCCGGAATCTCATCCAGTATCCTGAGCAGAAGCCGGACGCCTGCCGCATCATCCTGTTTCTCCGTCACTGAAATCTCTGTCACATGATCAGATGATATCCCAAGTTCCGCAAGTTCCTCCAAAAAGACCATGTAATTATCCGGTGTATCCACGTTATCCGGACGGATTGCCAGAACCTTTACCTCCTCCCCCTTCTCATAATCCTCTGCAATGACTGGTATAATAGGGAAACTGGTTGCACGATTATTCTTCAGCTCAAATCCCTGCGGACTATAACAGGTCTTAAGCAGTCCCTGCCTTCCCTGTAGCGAAATCATGGTTATGTAAGTCTTTATCACTGCTAACTCCTTTCCGTATGTTATGTGCCCTTTACTTTAATTCCTTTCTTTTGAATAAGATCCCCTATAGAGGTTCCGATAGACCCTCCCGATGAGCCAAAAGATTTCTGTTTCTTATTATTACCTCTCGTTCCTTTCTCTTTATTCCCGGAAGGGGTTTTCAATTCCTTCTTATGTTCATAAGATGGTTTTTTATTTTCCGGTACCTGAATCTTATCTCCTTTGACAACACTCTCCACTGTCGGCAATTGAATATTATTGTTTTCGCGTTGCTTATACTCCTTTGCTTCCAATTTCATATATCTGGTTCTTGCCTTAGGCGGAATCTTTTCGCTGTCCTTCATAAGGAAAAAGTCTCTGATCGCCGGAACCTGCATCACTTCTCTTCCAAGGAAATCATTCATTTCCTTTTTTGCACAGGAAATATAATTATCTTCTTTCCCTGTCTCATCCCGATAGGGCTTCAGTAAGAAAGAAGCAGGATTATAAAGCCCATCCAGATCCAGTAATTCCAATCCTGTAAGGCGCACTTTGATCCTTCCATATCCATAGGGTTTTCCTTTTCCGATATTCTGCTGGCTGTTTTTCTCGAGAAGCAGTCCCCAGAGAACCATACCCAGTTCCCCTTCCGTCAGATTCTGGAAACGGATCTCACCTGCAAAGATAATTCCCGGCTTATATGGACGGAAACGGGTTGCTACTTTGTCGTTATTTCCCATCATACCCTTTTCAGGCGTCTCTTTCAGCCAGTACTGTTTCACGCCTCTTAGCTCAAATTCATCGTTGTAAGAGGCTGCTTTTCCATCTGTGCCTTTAATATAATCCAGATAGCTGGTCGGTTTTGGTCCTCCCAATATCATGGCAGCTTCATCACCTATCTTCCAGGATTCCTGCTTTATCTCTGCATCCATAAAGGAAAGTCTGGATTTGTAACTTTCATTTTCACTGGTGTATCCAAACAGTCTTTTACAGTAGTCCAGCCCTCCCTGCTTCTGTTCCTCTGAAAGCCCCGCATAAATATCATTCTCATAGAATAACCTCAATCTTGGGGTAAAACCAAAATACAGTTTTCCTCCCAACTGAATATAAAATACAGGTTTTTCCTCCTGATCTTCCGGAAGACGATAGAAATCCTTGTCGATAGTCTCTATCTGTTTTTTCTTTCCTTCATAATCTCTTTTATAGCTGTCTACATCTTCCTGCGGAATTACAATCTTTTTACCATCTTCTTTCTTTTCCGGAATTATATAGATTACTTTTTTCTCCTTCATGGGTCCTGAAGAAAGAAGATACCCTTTCTTCAAGCCGGAAACTTTTTTTCTCTCTTCAGGAAATGCCACTTCCACAACCTCCTGAATCCCTTTTAGACGATAACAGATTTTATAAATATATGGGCGATACGCTTCGTTCGATTCTCCTATGTAATGTACCCCATCTCTCCGTATTTCTTTCTTAAATATACCATTTTTGTGTTGCAGATGTATCTTTCTCAATGCCTCGAATCCCTGATAGTTACTTTCAATAATCTCCATCTCACTCAGAACATAATAATTCATGTCGCCACAATTTCTTTTATCAATCCGGTCAACAACTGTTGGAAGAATCACATAGGTTCCACCCTCATTGCGAATGTAACCGGCTTTCACATTTCCCAAAATCGTCATCCGCTTTTTTTTCCCATTCTCCCTTAGTAGTTGGAACGGTCTGCTTCCAAGAATGTTATTATAAGGCTTCTGTTCTTTTCCGGAAGCAACGTTTCGATACATCAGAGACGCATTCTGAATATCATCCTGCACGGAAGAACAGCTGAGAATCTGCACATTATTCCTCACAAGTCCACGAACCGTACTGCCAGGAATCGCAGCTTTCCCATAACAGTTTTTATAAAACGACTCTTTTTCATTCTCTTTTCCTGCTGATACGAATACAGGAGTAACTGCTTCGATCTCATATCGAATCTTCCCTGATTTCAGACCTGAATCCAATACATTATGCGGCTGTATCTCTTTTTTTCTGTTTACCTTTTTACTGATCCCCACAAAATTGTAAGGTGCTCCGACGTAACCTCTAGTTCCTGCCATATTCTGTATCCTCCGTTACTGCAAAAGGCCTGGTGTATACTGTTACAGCCTGTCCGTCTTCATCTACTGCAAGATACTCTCTTACCTTCAATATCTTTTGATCCCGCATCCGGTAAGATTTCACAAGATAATCTCCCCCTCTGTCCACCTCACAGACGCGCACAGCCTGCAGATCCTCCGGAGAACCAAACACATGAAGCTCTCCCTCTTCATCAAATGCCCGTAATTCCAGCAGTTCCTCCCAGTTAATCTGAACTTCTTCCGCCGGACCATACTGCAACTCGCTCATCATATGAGCGATCACATAATCATATTTTGCTGTCTGCTCTTTTGCCTGCGAAAGATCCAGTTTTTCCATATGTAAATATTTCGTTATCTGTTTCATGTATGATTCCTCAACTTTCTCCGGCCGGCTGCAGCGAATCCAGATACCGGCCTATCACTTCCTGACCACATACTGTCTTCCCTGCTTTCAAGTCAATCTCTATCAGCTTCTGATTCCCTTTTCTTACAATAAGCGTGTCGCCATCCAGATACCCTCTCCCGATGCTGCTCCCGCTTCCAAGCGGGAAGATTCCCAGTGCAAGATCCCGAAGAGCCAGCAGCAGCAGGCCTCCTGCCTGATCCATCTCTTCCTCCAGATCAACCCGAAGCGTCAGTTCTCCATAAGCCGGCTTTTCACTGAACAGTCCACCATACATCACTCCGCCTGTGAATTTATCAATATGGATCCTGTGTTGTATCCGTACCAGATCGTTGTCTTCGCTCTCTCCGATCACACAGTCATAGAATCTTATCTTTCCCCTGCTTCCTTCCTGACGGTCATCTGCGCCTGTACCAAAGATTTTCTGTACACAGGACTCTTTCAGCCCCATATATGAGGCAATCTTCTCTATCTGGCTCCGGACTGCTCCTTTCACGGAACTTCCCGGCAAAATATAGTCTCTCCGATGATTACGGATATTCACTGCATCCGGCGCATCTTTTCCATATTCCGTCACAGCGATGGACTTAACCAGAATACTGCCTGCTGTCTTTCCAGACAGTTCAAAATGTATTCGGCGGCTTTCTCCGGCTTCCTCTTCCAAAAGTCCCGGCAGAAGTTCTGTCATCTCTTTTTTCTCTTCCGCCCAAAGCTTTCGATCGCGCTGGTCACAGAGATGATACACTGCTTTTCGAACAGATAATAGTTCTGTATATCCACAACCATTGCTCTTTTGTCCTCCCAGCTGGATCTCTCCTCTGTGAAGCGCCTGCAGTCCCAGTTCCAGTTCCTTGTCCAGATTCTTCTCCCCCTCTTTTTCATAAAGGTAAATGGAAAAGGAAAAGACTGACCCGGCTGCCACAGATTCCATTTCAAATTTCTGCCCGCTGCTCTGCCTGCTCCCCTTAAGTTCTGCAGTCTGGCTTGTTGCAGTGATGCGGTCAATCTTAATTCTGGGCCGGAGCTCTGTATACACAGCGGATTCAGAAAAGAATCCATCTGTGAAGAACACTTTGCTGCCCTCACCCGCTGCATTCTCTTCTTCCTGGCAGGCAGCGCCGAACAATATCCGTTCCAGTTCTTCATCATATCTATAGTATTCGCGAAATGCGCCTGCAAGCCCTGTTGCCTGCACAAAGGGGCGTTCCTCCACCGGATGAACCAGCACTTCTCCATTTCTTCCGCTTCCTGTTCCAATATGCAGAGGTTCCCTGCACTCCGCCTGAATGCTGTATTTCGTCACTTTATCATATACACACATCTGTTTCAGATCAATCGGCATATTTTTTCACCTCCCTGTTCGCATATCTGATCTGGTCTATCATTAATTGCAGCTTATACCGAAGCTGCTCATCCTTTGTAAGCACTTCTGTCACATCCAACCCCAGAATTTTCCCATGTTTTACATCTATATGGAGCCGTTCCATCAAATCATTGTCCAGCATGCATTTCACATATCGATGAAGCACATCCGGTCTTTCTTTTCCGTTATGCCTGCTGCTTCTCTGGTCCTTATCTTCAGAATGCCGGATATAATCCCTTAATCTTTTCTCTGCTTCTTCCGGCACATATCTCAGTTCCAGACAGAGGGACTGTATCACACCCAGTTTACTGTTGGAGATTCCCTGAAGCATTGATGGATTTTCCACAAGATACTGTTCCATTGCCCGTTCCAGACGATGTTCAAGAAGACCTTTTGCCGCAATCTTCAGATCCCCCTTTTCCATCTGACAAGCGTCCGGTAGTCTTCTGTCCTTTCCTTCTAAAGAGACATTCCTCTCCATCGGCTGTTTGAACAAAAGCTTTTCATAGTCATCATAAAACAGTATCTGTCCAAAACCTTCATTTCTGCGAATACCGAGTCCTTGCTCTTCCAGCCTGCGAAATCTGTCCGCCAAAATCGTCTCATGATTAACAGTTTCCATGCAGAATACACTTCCTGCCTCATACATTGCTGCAGACGGAACAGATCCTTTCCATGATCTGTTATATCCAAATACTTCCACGACAGACGTGGCACACCGGACCTGCCTGAGCGGACCGCACCCCAGCTTCTCTGCCAAAATCTCCAGATCCAGACCTGTCAGTTCTCCATATGCATTCCGCATGCACATATTTGACAGAAGCACCATATAAAAACGATTCCTGTCAGCCTTACGGCGGAATTCCTCATAAGGCATGCCTTCTTTCATGCTTGCCTTTATCACGCTGCATGCTCCATAACCGGAATGACGACTGTTCCCCATATAGACAACGCCGGAAAATACCTTCTGAATCTCATTCACAATTTTCTCATCTACCATATCATGAAACGTAATAAAAGATGTAAACCGCTGGTTTTTCCGGATATATTGACTTCGATATACGTTTTTCTTACCCTCGCGTCCCAGATTGATATTCATATCTTCTCCTAGCTCTACATCTCCATAGAAGATACAATCCCCCTCCGGATAACAATAACGTCCAAGAGAAGCCCTCTTTGTCCCTGGAGTGACATCCCCTGTCAGAACATTCTCTATCGGTTTTTTCCCTTCACAGACTGTCTTATCCTCATAAAATCCTTTGAAAGAGGGGATCATTTTTTTATCTTCTCTCTGCAGGCAGGCATTCATAAAATGAATCCGATCTGAAAACAGCGCCTTTTTTATCTGACTGAACTCCTTTTTCTCGGACAGGGCATGGATGACCACTCCCCGAATGGTGCTGCCCGGAATATAAGACAAAGTATTGGTCTGGCCATGCTGACTGGTATCGTCATCCCCTATCCGCAATGGTTCCATATTCTGAAATACCAGTTCCAGATATCTCATGCTCCCATCTCCTCCCCTCTGATACGTACTTTTCCAAAACCACGGCTTCTCATACTGCCGACCCATTTCACCATCTTCAGTATCTCCTTCACCAGTTCCGCATCCTGTTCCCCGCAGGTACAAATCCCGTAAAAGTTCAATCCTTTTTTGATACATCTTGCGGTCCGCAGGGATTCTTTCTTTGCAACACCCTCCTCAAGGCCTGTGAATACCCGAAGATAAGTGAACATCGCCTGGACCTCCTGATAAGTGATCTTTTCTTCTTCCCGAATCCGGTCAATCAGATCCGGATGCAGGGACAGGTCAGAAAAAACCAGTCTCCGGAAACACTGAAGGTCATCCGATCCGCTTTCCCCCAGAAGCTCCCTTACCATCTCCAAAGCTTCTTCATCCGTCTTTTTCTCCCATGCCAGATAATTGAGCAGTTCCTCCCGGAAGATTCCTTTCAGTGTACTCCCTTTCAGGTATGGAAAACCTTCCGGATCTGTCTGAATACAAATATCCTCTCCTCCCGGCATACTCATTCCGTTTCCAAATATAGCATCCGTTTCCAAATGCATATGCACAAGCAGCTGCATATTCTTCCTCCTTCATGTAATCCTTTATCTTACCTGTCGTTTAATCCAGCGCCACAAATGTATCTATCATCTCAATGGCATCAAAATACAGGGAATGCTTTTTTCCGTCTCTCGTCTCTGCAAAGATTTTACGTTCCAGCCCCTGTCCGGAAAACAATCGGTCAAATCCAATCTCCTTATAGATCCCTTCATACCCAATCAGCGTCAATTCTTCTATAAGGTTGCTCTTCAAATAATACTCTGCTGCTTTTTCTCCTGATTTCAGAGCTTCTCTGAATTCTTTCATCTTTCCTCTCGCATAAGATATTTTTTCCTGCTGGATTCCGATAAGAAGTTTCCTGAAATTCTCATATCTGCATACAGGTTCCTGCTTCCATACTTCTTCTTCCGCTGACAGAAGACACGGGCGCATCTCCAGTTGATGTCCGTCGTCCGTCGTATAATTTTTCCGCAGTTCCGCAACTGAATCCGGCAGTTCCCCATATTCAATATGCCAGTCGATCGCGCAGGCACGTTTGTCCATTCCATAATCTGCGATACTGCGTTTTGCATTGGAACAGAGCATCTCTGAAAGTTCATATGCTTTATAAAACGGATATTTCTGATGAACAATCGCAACCCCTGCACATGCTGTATATCCTTTCCGATCCTGTCTATTACA
>CAMWMT010000108.1 GCA_947175375.1 uncultured Clostridiaceae bacterium
GCCTGTATAGTCTGCTTCTCCGCGGCGAACTTCATATTCCTCCGGAACCATGTCAAAGTGCAGCCAGCTTCCGTCTGTGCAGGGCACGATGCCCTTTGCGCGAAGGATGATGCCGCAGTCGTCTCCATCCGAAAGTCCGGTGAGTATCTCACGCAGCTTCTCCTCCGTATATCTGTGCGGCGTCTCCCGTCCCCAGCTTGTGAACACCTCATCGGCGTGATGATGGTGATGATGGTCGTGGTCATGGTCATGGTCGTGACAGCCGCAGGTGCAGTCATCACCATGGTCGTGATGATGGTGATGTTCGTGATCATGATGATGACCATGGTCATGCCCTTCGTGGCTGTGATGATGCTCATGATCGTGATCTTCGTGGTCATGATGATGACCATGATCATGTTCCTCGTGGTCGTGATGATGCTCATGGTCATGTTCCTCGTGGTCGTGATGATGCTCATGACTATCATGTGTATGGTCTTCCAGCTCTTCTTTCAGGAGCAGGTCCTGATGCTGCATGGCTGCCAGGATCTGTTCTCCTTTTAATTCTTCCCACGGAGTCGTGATGATCGTCGCCGTCTCATTCTTTTCCCTTAACATCTTCACACAGGCTTCCAGCTTCTCTTCTGTCATCTTCTGTGTCCGGCTGATGACGATCGTCCCGGCATGTTCCACCTGATTGTTGAAAAATTCACCGAAATTCTTCATATACATCCGGCATTTCTGTCCATCCACCACCGTCACAGAACTGTTCAGCTCCACCGGTTCATGTGCCGCTACGCCCTGTACTGCCTTCGTTACATCCGACAGCTTGCCCACTCCAGAGGGCTCAATCAGGATACGGTCCGGACTATAGGTCTCAATGACCTCTTTTAATGCAGTCCCAAAGTCCCCAACCAGGGAACAGCAGATACATCCGGAATTCATCTCCGTGATCTGCACGCCTGCTTCTTTTAGAAATCCTCCATCAATACCGATCTCTCCAAATTCATTCTCGATCAGGACTACCTTCTCCCCCGCAAATACTTCTTTTAACATCTTTTTGATCAGCGTGGTCTTGCCGGCTCCCAAAAAGCCGGAAATAATCTCAATCTTTGTCATAATCTGCTCCTTTCCTGCTCTTCCACGGTTCTTTAGTTCCGCAAACGAAGCCCTCGGAAGCCTGCCTGTCCCAGCAATCCTCCCAAGGGCTTTTGTACGAATGAACCTTATTTATTCAGTGCGTTTTTTGCAGTCTCTGCCAGTGCGGTGAAGGATGCTGCATCATTCACTGCCATGTCAGCGAGAATCTTTCTGTTCATCTCCACACCTGCAGTCTTTAATCCATACATGAACCTGCTGTAGGACAGGCCGTTCATACGTGCCGCTGCATTGATACGCGCGATCCAGAGCTGTCTGAACTGGCGCTTCCTCTGCTTCCGGCCTGCATACGCGCTGGTCAGCGCCCTCATGACTGACTGTTTTGCGATCCTGTACTGCTTGCTCCTTGCTCCTCTGTAGCCCTTTGCAAGCTTCAATACTCTATTATGTCTCTTCTTAGCGTTTAATCCGCCTTTAATTCTTGCCATTTTTCTTCCTCCTTAACTGTCAAAACCTTATAAATACGGTAAGATCTTCTTCATATTCTTTACATTGGTCGCATCTGTAATCGTAGATTTCCTGAGATTCCTCTTTCTCTTCTGAGATTTCTTAGTTAAGATATGGCTCTTATAAGCTTTCATTCTTTTTAACTGTCCGGTTCCGGTCTTCTTAAAACGTTTTGCAGCTGCTCTGCTTGTCTTTACCTTTGGCATATGGTGATTCCTCCTGTAAACATATTCTATATTGCCCAGACCTTTTTAAGATCTGACATAACTTACCGATCCCTGGAAGGGACCCGCCCATTACAGCTTTTGGATAAGTTAATTACGCTTTTCACTGAAAAACATGGTCATGCTGCGGCCTTCCATCTTCGGCGCCCTGTCGACGACTGCGATATCTGCCAGCTTCTCGGCAAACACATCCAGGATCCTTTTACTGCTCTGCACATGCGCCATCTCACGTCCACGAAAACGCAGGGTAACCTTTACCTTGTCACCCTTCTGAATGAATTTCCTCGCTGCACTGACCTTCGTATTCAGATCGTTGTCATCAATATTCGGAGACAGACGAACTTCTTTGATTTCGATGGTTTTCTGCTTCTTTCTTGCTTCCTTCTCTTTCCTCGCCATCTCGTAACGGTACTTGCCATAATCGATGATCTTGCATACCGGCGGCTTGGCGGTAGGAGCAATCTTCACAAGATCCAGTTCAGCCTCCCTCGCTCTTTTCATCGCCTCACTGGCAGACATAATGCCTAACTGCTCTCCATCCTGGCCGATCAGACGGACCTCACGATCTCTGATCTGCTCATTAATCATTAATTCGCTAATAACTGTACACCTCCGCGCATAAAAAAGTGGATAGAAAACTATCCACTTAACACACAAAAGAAATATGCAGATGCATACTGTCTTACCGTATTAACCCGGGTCACATCCTGTGCCAAGGTGAGAGTGGATACTCTTCTTTCATTTCATAACCTTAAATACCATAACACAGGAATGACCAGATGTCAACCATTTTTTACACAAAACGGTTTAATTTCTCATCATATTCGTAATCAATACTGCGTAACTTCTCCGTCACTTCTTCTGCATCCATGCCTTTCTCTGCACAAAGGCTCGCAAAATCCGCGTAAAAATCTCTCAGCTGTGTATTGACATAACTTAACAGCATCATCGGGTCGTTGGGTATCATGACAGCCTCCTCCTGAAAATTCTTCCATAATTCACGCCGGTATCAATCCATAACAGGTTTCCCGTGAATCACAAGCCCGTCTGCGTCCCTGTCCACCAGCATCACGCTTCCTGCATGCACCTGGCCGGACAGGATGTACCTTGCCGCCATAGTCTCCACATATTTTTGCAGATAACGCTTCAGCGGACGTGCGCCGTATACAGGATCATATCCATTTTCTATGATATACGCTTTCGCGCTGTCTGTCAATTCCAGAGCCAGTTCTTTATCCGCCAGCCTCCGGTTCAGGTCTACAAGCAGCAGGTCCACGATATGCCCGATATTGTCTTTTGTCAGTGGTTTGAACAGGATCGTCTCATCCAGGCGGTTCAGGAACTCCGGACGGAAATGGTTCCGGAGGTCATTCATCACCTGTGCTTCACTCTCCGGGCGGATCTCTCCTTTTTCATCAATACCTTCCAGAAGATAAGTGGAGCCGATATTGGAGGTCATGATCAGGATCGGATTCTTGAAATCCACGGGCCGGCCCGGGGAATCAGTGATCCGCCCGTCATCCAGTACCTGCAAGAGCACATTGAACACATCCGGATGCGCTTTTTCCACTTCGTCGAAGAGCACCACGGAATACGGACGTCTGCGGACTGCTTCCGTCAGCTGGCCACCCTCTTCGTATCCCACATATCCGGGAGGCGCCCCGATCAGCCTGGATACGGAATATTTCTCCATATATTCGCTCATATCGATGCGGACCATATTCTGTTCATCATCAAACAGACTGGCCGCCAGTGTCTTTGCAAGCTCCGTCTTGCCCACGCAGGTGGGTCCAAGGAACAGGAACGACCCGAGGGGTTTGCCGGGATCTTTAATACCTGCTTTGGAACGGATGATGGCATCCGCCACCTTCCGGACGCCCTCGTCCTGCCCGACTACCCGTTTATGGAGCTCCTCGTCCAGATGCAGCGTCTTGTTCCGCTCACTCTCTGTCAGCTTCGACACCGGGATACCGGTCCAGCGGGAGATGATCCGGGCGATCTCCTCATCCGTCACACTCTCATGAACCAGGGACAGATCCTGGTTTTTTACTTTTTCTTCCTCCTCGTCCAGCTGCTTCTGGAGCTGCGGGAGCCTTCCATACTGGAGCTGGGCTGCTTTCTCCAGGTCGTATCCCTGCTGGGCTGCCTGGATCTGTTTATTCACTTCTTCGATCTCTTCCCGAAGCTTGCTCAGCCGTTCCACGGAATGCTTCTCGTTATCCCACTGGGCTTTCTTATTGTTGAACTCATCCCTGATCTCTGCCAGTTCTTTCTGCAGGGATTCCAGACGATCCTGGCTCAGGCGGTCCGTCTCCTTTTTCAGAGCCGCTTCTTCGATCTCCAGCTGCAGTACCTTCCGGCGCAGTTCATCCAGCTCGGTAGGCATGGAATCCAGTTCGGTCTTGATTAGGGCACACGCCTCATCTACCAGATCGATCGCCTTGTCCGGAAGAAAACGTTCCGAAATATAACGGTGGGACAGAGCCGCCGCCGATACCAGCGCCGAATCTGTAATCTTTACTCCATGGAACACTTCATAACGGTCTTTTAATCCACGAAGGATGGAGATCGTGTCTTCTACTGTCGGTTCATCCACCAGCACCTGCTGGAAACGCCGTTCCAGCGCCGCGTCTTTCTCGATATACTGCCGGTACTCGTCCAGTGTCGTAGCGCCGATACAATGCAGTTCTCCTCTGGCCAGCAGGGGCTTCAGCATATTTCCGGCATCCATGGCGCCGTCCGTCTTGCCTGCTCCTACGATCAGATGCAGTTCATCAATGAACAGGATGATACGTCCCTCGCTTTTACGCACTTCTTCCAGGACGGCTTTTAGCCTCTCCTCAAATTCCCCACGGTATTTTGCGCCTGCTACCAATGCTCCCATGTCCAGCGCAAAGACTTTTTTCTCTTTCAGTCCTTCCGGCACATCCCCACGGACGATCCGCTGGGCAAGCCCCTCTACGACTGCCGTCTTACCGACACCGGGTTCTCCGATCAGCACCGGATTGTTCTTGGTCTTCCGGGACAGGATCCGGATCACATTGCGGATCTCGGCATCCCTGCCGATGACCGGGTCCAGCTTCTGCTCCCTGGCACGCTCCACCAGGTCGTAACCATATTTATTCAGTGTGTCATAAGTCGCTTCGGGATTATCGCTGGTCACCCGCTGGTTGCCACGGACTGTGGACAGCGCCTGTAAAAACCGGTCTCTCGTGATCCCGTTTTGCCTGAAGAGATCCTTAATGGACGGACTGGGATTATCCAGAAGGGACAGGAACAGATGCTCTACTGAAACGTACTCGTCTCCCATCCGCTTCGCTTCGTCCTCTGCGCTGACCAGCGCCCGGTTCAGATACTGGCCGATATAGGGTTGTCCTCCGGACACTTTTACTCTCTTATTCAGAGCCTCTTCTACTCTCTCTTTAAATAAAGTAATGTCTATATCCATTTTTGCGATCAATCTGGCAATCAGGCTCTCCTCCTGTGTCAGAAGGCTGTACAGAAGATGCTCCTGCTCAATCTCCTGGTTCCCGTATTCCAGAGCGGTCTTTTCCAGATTGTTCACTGCCTGGACAGATTTCTGCGTAAATTTCTGAAAATTCATATGGCCTCCTATTTAAGTTCCGCTTCAGTCCTCCCATGCCCCTGGGTCTGGAAGAATTTCTGGCTGCATCCGCATCCCGAAATCCTTCCGGGCATGGGAAGACTTCCGCTGTTTTTATAGTTCCGCTTCGTCCCTCACAATGCCCTGGATCTGGAAGCATTTCCGGCCGCATCCGCGTCCTGAAATCCTTCCGGGCATTGCTCGGGTCTCCGCTGTTTGATAGTTCCGCTTCGTCCCTCACAATGCCCTGGATCTGGAAGCATTTCCGGCTGCATCCGCATCCTGAAATCCTTCCTGGCATTGTTCGTATTTGCCTGTTCTATATTATGTATAACACATATTATCAGCACTGTCAACAGTCGAGTGCTAATATTTTATGAAGAAACTATGAAATCCGTTCAAAACCAGGATTTATGGATATTTCCTGGTCAATTTCGAAGAACTGAATCTGTACTGTAGATCATCTGGATAAAGGAGGGCGTGAATTGCAGTCCCGGCTGTATGATAAGCAGCGCTGTGTGGATTGGAGCGGACAATGAATCGGCTTTGTCCGATACACTCCATACGAGCGCTTATCATACAGCCGGGACGGAATTTCCCGACACCCCATTTTTTTCAAAACCCTGCATAAAACCCTGTGTCTTTTGAATAAACTAAAAAGAATGATTCTGCAAGACCAGACACAAGGAGAAAAAATATGTGTACCAGTATCGCTATGAAGACCAACGACTTTTATTTCGGACGCACGATGGACCTGGATCATGAATTCCACACATCCGTGGTCATCACCCCAAGGAATTACCCCATCGCTTTTCGCCGATCCAGTGTGTTAAGGCGGCATAATGCCCTCATCGGCATGGCTTCTGTCGTGGATGATTATCCGCTGTATGCAGAGGCGGCCAATGAAAAAGGGCTCTGTATGGCTGCCCTGAATTTTCCAGATAATGCTTATTATTCCCAGGAAGAGAATCCGCGCAAGACGAATGTCTCTCCTTTTGAACTGATCCACTGGGTTCTTGGACAGTGCGGCTCTCTGGAAGACGTGCGGCATCTTCTTGACTCCACACATCTTGTCAGCATTCCGTTCAGCAGCGAGATTCCACTGACGCCCCTTCACTGGCATATTGCAGACAGCACCGGCTCTCTCACACTGGAAAATACCCAGGACGGGCTGCACCTGTATGACAACTCCGTGGGAGTCCTGACCAATAATCCTGCCTTTCAGTTTCAGCTGACCAATCTCTGCCAGTATCTGAATCTGGTCTCCGGTTATCCGAAGAACTGCTTCAGCGACCTGGAAGGGATCAAGCCCTATGGGCAGGGCCTTGGAAGCTTCGGACTGCCCGGAGACTATTCCCCTTCCTCCCGCTTTGTAAAAGCAGCCTGGCTGCTGCTGAACTCTATCTGTTCCAAAGACGACCCTGGAAGCCTGGCACAGTTTTTCCACCTGCTGGATGCCGTATCCGTCGTCAGGGGCAGTGTACTGTCACAGGAAGACGCCTGCGACATGACCACCTATGCCTGCTGCATCAACGCCACCAGAGGAACCTACTATTATAAAACCTATTCCAACAACCAGCTTACTGCTGTCGACCTCCGACACGAAAACCTGGACGCCAGCACTCTCCGGATCTTCCCCCTGGCCGTGTCGCAGCAGATTGCCTGGGTCAATTAAAATTCCATATGAGTTAAGATGTCCTCCCAGGCTTCCTCGTCAATCTCCTCATCACCAAAGAGCTTCCTCTTATCTGCATCTGTAATCTTTTTCAGGACACGGCAGGGATTCCCGACGGCTACAGACCAGTCGGGAATGTCTTTCGTGACCACGCTTCCTGCGCCGATCACTACATTATCCCCGATATGGACGCCCGGACAGATGACCGTATTTCCGCCGATCCAGACATTATCTCCTATGGTCACTTCTTTTCCATATTCATACAGAGAGTTCCGGGTAACCGGGTAAATGGGGTGCCCTGCGGTATAGATCGCCACATTGGGCGCAATCTGGCAATTATCCCCAATCTTTACTTTTGCAACATCCAGAATGGTACAATTATAATTGGCGAAAAAATTCTTTCCAACTTCAATATGGGTTCCATAATCACAGTAAAAAGGCGGATTGATAAAAGCGCCATCAGATTTTCCAAGCAGGTCTTTCACCGCTTCCGCAATTCCTTCAAAATCAGAGCGGTCCATAAAGTTGAACTTCTGCAATTTTCTCCTGCAGACCTTCTGCTCCTCCATCACACTGTCATCTGAGATATAAGCCATCTGTGCGTCTCTGCGTTCTTTATTTGTCATTTTTTCCTCCTCTAAAATTTTCCTGAACATGTTACAATTCGTGAAAGACCGGTTGCATCTTTTCATAAGTACAAAACTCACGGAATCCCATGGATTTTAACGCTTCTTTTGTCTCTTCCATATACGCTCCCAGGTGCTCCGGCTTGGG
>CAMWMT010000109.1 GCA_947175375.1 uncultured Clostridiaceae bacterium
GTGGACAGCAAAGTGAACAACAAGTGGACAACAAATATTCCAGAAAGTGGACAGCAAAATGAACAGCAAATAAATAGCCGAAAACCGTCTGAAAACAAGCGTTTTAGAGACAATGAAGACCAACAGGTGAACAGCAAAATGAACATCCAACGAACAACAGACATTCCCAAAAGTGAACAGCAAAGTGAACACAAACAAGAAGATAAAGAAGATAAGAAAGAATGATAGATATTCTTTGCGGTCTCCGGAGGCCGACCGAACGATCGAAGCATGGAACGATCTTGGACTCCGCCCGGTCAAAAAGCTTTTTCCATCTTCCAAGCGATATCAGAACCTTGTGAAAAGGATTGAGGAAAACGGGATTGATGATGTGCTTCAGGCGATACAGAAGATTAAAGATAGTTCTTACCTGCAGGGGAAGACAGAGAATAGCAGGATGGTAGAACTGGAATGGTTTGTTGATCCGGATAACTTTTCTAAGGTTCTGGAAGGGTACTATGATGATTCAGAGCGCAGGCAGCAGACGAGAGAATCAAATGATAAACCATGGACAGAATGGGTTAAAGAAAATATATCAAAGGAGCAGAGAATGTTAGATCGGTTTTGTGTGCTGCATCCGAGTGTAAGAAGAGAAATGGAAGAAAAAAGGATAATAGTCGGACAAAATCTTTATCTTGAAAATCTGCCTGAGGACGGAAAAAGTATTCTTCTTAATTGTTTACGTATCAATGGTGTTGAAATAAGGGAAGATGAAAAAACAGATGATGTTTGGTGGTAAAGGAGAAGATTATGGAGTATAGAGAATATTTAAAGACTGATACATGGGATAAAAAGAGAAAATCCAGGTTAAGGATTGATGGTCATCGTTGCCAGATGTGTGGAAGCAGTCATTATCTGGAAGTGCATCACCTTACATACAGGAACAAGGGACATGAGAATATCTGGAGAGATCTGGTTACTTTGTGCGCCGGATGCCATGAGAAGGTCCATCGAATGATGAACAGGCTCACGGCACCAGACAGACACGGCTGGAAGGATTCGCTTTCCTATGCGGAGCAGGGACGACGGCAGCAGGCAGGTCAGAGCCCAGTACATCCCGGATATTGACATTTAAAAAAGATTTTCAGAGAGAAGGAGAGATCACAATGGCAAATCGTAAGAGTAACTGGCCAGCGGCACAGGATCCGGATGTGAAGCCGGGAGAAATGTCTGCAATGGTGACACTGATAAATGATATCAGGGAACTGGACAGACCAAAGACAGATGAAGAAGTGAGGCAGAGAGTTTCCGCTTTCTTTCAGTGGTGCATTGATAACGATGTGCGGCCAGGTGTGGAGTTAATGGCTCTGTCGCTGGGCACAACACGTCAAACGTTCTGGAACTGGCAGAAGGAAGGCGGAATGAAAGGCGAGATTATCACACAGGCCAAGCAGATGATTGCTGCACTGACAGAAAACTGGGGACAGACGGGGAAGATAAATCCTGCTGCCTTCTGTTTCATCATGAAAAACCACTTTGGCTATTCTGATAATGTCACGGTTGAAACGGTCCAGAAACAGGAGAAGCATCGGACCATAGAGCAGATTGAGCAGGAGCGCGGCCAGAGGTTTGCAGACACAGCCCCGAAAGAACTTCCAACAGCAGACTTTTGATCGGGGGTAGGGGGTCTGCAGGAAAGTATACCCCCGTCCCTTTACTCAGTACCGTCAGGTATTAAAAAAATAAAAAAGGATAAAAGGAGAGCGAAAAGAATGAGAGTTGTAGATATTATACTGGTGATTATCAATGTATTGCTGGGAGTATTGTATATCTGGTACGGAACCATGGAACAGGGGAATGCCAGGATTTGCGGAGCGTTTTGGTTTTTGGCGGTTTTGAACTTTGCCAATTCTATCCGCCTTCTTTCCTGAGGGGAGGATACCATATGAAGTACGAGATTAGATGTCCAGAATGTAATGCTATGCTGTTTATTGGGACTGGAAGTGGAATAGCACAGTGTCGGCGGTGCAAGGTCCGCTACCGCTTTGATACTGGAAAGAATCATGGAAATATCCCTCAGCATATTGGAAACAAGGTTAAAAAATAGTATAATACAAAAAGAGAGCCTTTGAGCACCAGATAAACGATCGCTGTTTGTTTGGTGCTTTTTTGCTTTTTGGAGGTCGTATGAGTTTTAGAAAGAAATTATTTGTTGAGTATTCGGAAACTGTTTTTGGAGTAAACATGAAGCACTTGAGAAGACGTGATCTTCCAGGGGTAAGTTATGATGAATTTCAAAAGCTGAAGTCATTACCCTTCTTTTTGACAGATGATGGGAAGGTATATATTAACACCAGTAATAAAGCCAATATGACGTTCCTGCATTATTTTCTTAGTATGTCGGACTCTTCAACAGCCAGCTTGCTGAGGGCTTTGGAAGAAGCAGAAGTATTGTATCCGGATGTCAAGGAGCCGGAAGACGTGCTGAAGTGCAAGGCTGAGGATCAGGCAAAAGCAGGATTTAAAATTATGATCCCATATGAGCTGCAAAGACGGGAAAAAGAACTGAATTATTATAAATCACAAAATAAATTTTAATCTTTGGAGAGCGCCACTGAGCGCCTGGTGAAAGGGGTGCTTTTATGGCGACTGTAGACAGGCTGGATATAATACTTGAAACAGAATTTGGCGATGCCAATAAACAAATTGAGTTGATGATACAGCGGCTTGGTGCATTATCAGGTAGGTTGGATAATGTATTGGGTAGATTTGGAAATACCGGGCAAATATCAGGAGGGCTTAAAAAACTTACTCCTACTATGGTAAGGGCAGACAAGCAGGCCCGTAGTCTGGCCCTGTCAATCGGCAAAATATATGTATCATGTAAAGCTGCTACAAAGGGCATAAAAGAACTATGGGGATCCATTGAAAAATCCATGGACTATGTGGAGACTTACAACTACTTTTCTGTGACCATGGATAAGATTGGCAACGAGTTTGGCGGTATGTATGCCCAGTATGGCTATGACAGTGCAGAGGAGTATGCAAAATCTTTTTCTGACCGGATGAATGAGCTGACCAGAAAAATGACCGGTTATAAGGTTGGTGAAAATGGCGAACTGACGCTTACAGATTCTATTGGGCTTGCTCTGGATCCGGAAGCCATCATGAATTATCAGTCCAGTATCGCGGCTGTAACAAATTCCGTCGGGCTGCTGGGAGAGAACAGTATCAACGTCAGCAAGGCGCTAACCATGTTGTCGGCGGATCTTTCCTCTTTGAAAAATGTTGAACTTGGAACTGTGATGAATAACCTGCAGTCTGGTCTCATTGGTCAGTCCAGGGCATTGTATAAATACGGTATTGATATCACAAATGCTACTTTGCAGACTTATGCATATAAATTTGGTTTGAGCAAGGCTGTGTCTGAAATGTCACAGGCAGAGAAGATGCAGCTTCGTATGATTGCTATTTTGGATCAGTCCAAAGTGGCATGGGGCGATATGGGAGATACTTTGAGTACGGCATCAAACCAGTATCGGATTATGAAGCAGCAGCTTTCTAATCTGGCCAGAGTTATCGGGAACCTGTTTATGCCAATCGTTCAGAAAGTTCTTCCAGTCGTTAATGGCCTTATCATTGCTCTGCAGAGGCTGTTTACTACTCTTGGCTTCAAACTGTGGGGAGACAGCTGGCTGAAAGATACCATGGACGGAATCAGCGGAAGTTATGCCGACGATTCTCTGGGAGAGTTAGAGGATGGCGCAGATGATTTTGCAGGCAGCCTGGAAGAAGCGGATAAGAAGGCAAAGAAGCTTGTTGCAACTCTTCTTGGTTTTGATGAGATCAATAAGCTGTCTGATAATACAGATGATTCAGGAAAAGATGATCTGAATGGAAATATGGGCCAGATTGATTTATCCGGAGCAATAGCGGATGCTTTGGCAGAGTATGAATCTGTATGGGACAGGGCGCTCGCAGATGCAGAGAACAATGCCCAGAAATATGCAGATGCTATTACGGCTATTTTTGATCGGATAGG
Organism: uncultured Clostridiaceae bacterium; assembly: GCA_947175375.1. GTDB lineage: Bacteria > Bacillota > Clostridia > Lachnospirales > Lachnospiraceae > Hominiventricola. Next base: position 4,022 of record CAMWMT010000109.1, read on the forward strand.
TGATGTGGGCCTTGGGAAGGTCTTGACGGATGCGCTCAACAGCATCAACTGGGATGAGATATATGAGAGTGCGAGGAACTTCGGGACCGGTCTGGCCAACTTCCTGAATAACCTGATCTCTCCGGAATTGTTTGGAGCAGTAGGGCGGACGATTGCCAGCGCACTGAATACGGCAATCTATACTGCTCTGTCTCTTGGCATGACCTTTGACTGGACGAATCTTGGAATATCCATTGCGACTGGCATTAATGAGTTTTTCCGGACATTCGATTTCAAGGCACTGGCTGGGACTATCAATGTATGGGCGAAAGGGATCCTGGATTCCATCATTACAGCGATGAGCAATATCGACTGGGCATTGATTGGTCAGAAGATTGGAACTTTCCTTGCAGAGCTGGATTTTCTGGAGATCGGGGCGAAGCTTGGTCGCTTGCTTTGGGAAGCTGTTAATGCAGGTATTATTGCATGGGAAAATATGTTTTCGGCAGCGCCGATTGAGACTGCCATATTGACAGCAGTTGCTTTCCTTGGCTTTACAGGGATTGGAAAATCTATTGCTCTGAAAGTGGCTGGAGCTGTTGCCACGGCATTTAAAGATACATCTGTGTTGTCGGTAATTCAGATGGGAATCCGGGCTCTTTTTGGAAACAAAATAGCAGAAGGAAGCATGGCACTTGTAAATCCGATTGTAAAGAATATAACCGGAATAGGGCTGGCATTCACCGGAATCGCTGTTGCAGTATCAAATTTCTTTGAAATGTGGAAGAAAGGATTCTCATGGTTAAATGAGGCTTTCATGATGCTGGGTGTGGCGATAGCTGCGGTTGGAGCTGTGATTCTTGGTGTGCCTGCCGGTATTGCAGCAGCGATTGCCGGAGTAGTGGCTGCTGTGGCGACGGTTGCGATAGTAATTCATGATAACTGGGATGAAATATGCAACTGGGTAACTGAAAAATGGGAGTCTGTAAAATCAGCACTGTCAACAGGGTGGAATTTTGTTAAATCGGCTGCTGCAGCTGGTTTGAATGGAATTAAGACGGCTGCAAATAGTGCTTTCAATGAGATTAAGAAAACAGTATCGATAGCATGGAATACTATTAAGTCATCAACCAGTAGCGTTTGGAATAACATAAAATCCACTCTCTCTACTGGCTGGAATACATTGAAAGCAAATGCATCAACTGTATTTGGCGGAATAAAGACGATTGTATCTACGGAATGGAATACCGTTAAGACCACGACAACTACAGTATGGAACGGCGTCAAAACTAATCTTTCCACTGGATGGAATGCTTTGAAGACCAATGCATCTGCGGTATTTTCCGGTATCAAATCCACGATATCCAGTGCATGGGAGAATACGAAGAGCACTACTTTCAGTGTATGGAACAGCATAAAAACCACTCTTTCCAATAACTGGGGTAATTTAAAGACTACCGCAACCAGTGCATTTGGAAGTATCAAAAATGCCATTTCTAATGCCTGGAACGGGGTAAAGTTAAGCACTGCATCAGTATGGGGCGGAATCAAAAAGCTGGTCAAATCTCCAGTCAATGGGATTATTGAATTGATTAATGGCATGATAAGTGGTGTGGTTTCTGGGATTAATTCACTGATAAAAGCTCTGAACAAGATCAAAATCCCGAAATGGGTTCCAGGAATCGGCGGAAAAGGAATCAACATTTCTCCCATATCCAATATCCCACGGATCCCGACATTCGCACAGGGCGGCTATCCGGAGACAGGTCAGCTCTTCCTTGCCCGTGAGAACGGTCTCAATGAGATGGTCGGACGCATCGGAAGCAGATCTGCAGTTGCGAACAATGACCAGATTGTGGAAGCTGTGTCTTCAGGTGTGGCTGATGCGATAGCCGATGTCATGATGACATTCATGGGACAGGGTAGCGATAGAGCTTCAGCGCCTGTGATTGAATTTACTTTCAAAACAGACAGCGAGACGATGTATAAGACTGTCCTGAAAGGCAAAGAAAAGTATGACAGGCGGTATCATGTGGTGGCAGAAATATAGAGAAATCTTAATCTACCAGGGCGTATAACTGAAAGGAGAAAAGAAAATATGAGATTAAAAACCAAAGAATACAGAGAGATCATGCAGGAAAAGGGCTTGACGGCGGAGCAGATATGTAAAAGCACCGGGCTTTCAGCTTTTGCCTTTCGCTGGATTCTGAACAATGGCGGCTTTACCAGTGATGGGACGCTTAAGGCTCTGGCGTATGCTGCAGGCGTGGAGATGAAGGGGATTGTCCGGACGGGACGCTGCTGGCTCATATTCCGGTTGAGTGGGTGAAGGTTATTCCGCCGCGGCAAATGTCAGAGGAACAGAAAAAAGAGATTACGAAGAGGTTAAGCCGTACACGCTGAAAAATTCCCTGTAGTATCGGCGTGAAATGGTCTGATTTCAGCTTTTAAGGGCTTGAGGGTATAAATTATAGGGTATGAGGTTAAAAGGGAAATAGGGCTTTGAAACATGCAGAGAAACGGGATTGAAGAAAAAGCGCTGCTGTGATAGAATACGGTCAAAGGAACAATCGTGTCACTGCAAGGTGTTGGCCTCTCATTACATAGGATGGGAGGTGGTGCGGATGAAATTTGACTTTAAAGACTTGATGGCCTTTGGGATGTTCATTCTTGCATTACTGACCTTTATTATAAAGTTTTGTCAGTAGCGTTTTAAGTTCTCGGAGACGGGCACAGAAAAACCACCCTTGTATACTTGGCGGTAGCAGGGTGGCAATTCTGTCATTTCTCTAACGGTCAACCCCTTGTGGGCGGTTGTTCCTTTTATGCTCTAAATATATCATATCCGGCAGCAGGACGCAAGAGCGAACAGCTGTTCATTCCCATAAACTTACAACCGAATAGAGCAGATCATAGCCAGGAGCCGGGCAACCACACCCAAATGGGATGCGTTAAAAGCTGGATCGGCAGCAGAATACTCACCACAAAATAGTGGTCAGTGCTTTTTGTCGGAGTTGGGGTCACTGCTCCGTACCTAAAAGTACAGACCAGACATGCCCTCGTTACTGCCGATGCCAGGAGCAGGAACCGCGGACATTTGTCCTTGGTCAACCAACGTACGCAAAACTACGTTGTTGGGGTGGCAAAATACCATCCCCATATTCCGTCTTGGGAATCTGCCCGAATGATTCGTTACCCCAGATGCCAACTATCCGAAAACGGACGACTGGTTATAGCAAAATTCTCAACAAGCTGGGAAACGTGCACACATCTGTGCATGATTTTTTGTCCTGGAGCACCTGCAGGTGAAACCCAAATGGGTCTGAAGCTTCTGCCTGCTGCCTATGATGCCAATATGCTCCGGACAATGACAGGCTCATTACTGGTATAAATGGTGGCAGAAATAGCATTTATGTATCCATTTATGGGGTTTATGTATCCAGTATTCCCCATTACTGGGGAAAATCCCCAACAAACTGGGGAAGGACTTTTAGACAAAAATGTCCGAAAGAGTTTTTTCCAGAAGTGGAAAAAAGTACCTGGATTCCACCATTTGTGATGGAAGACTTTTGCTCAAAAATGAGCGAAAGTACCGGAGCCATCGCCACTTGTTGCGATGCCTGCCAGCATACGTAATATTTGCCGGAGATTACGTAATACTCGGCGAGAATTACGTAATATCCTGCCAGAAATACGTATTTCCCGTCCGGAAACACATAATACCCGCCGGGAAATACAAAAGCTTCCAGACAATGATTCATCTGGAAGCCGTATAGAGTATTTGCGGTTCGACATTGATGTCGAGACGACGGGGTATCGGATCAGGGCGCCATTTATCACTCTTCATGAA
>CAMWMT010000110.1 GCA_947175375.1 uncultured Clostridiaceae bacterium
CCTGTATGGGTACGATAATGTGGGCGTCCATCTGGGTGAGGAGATTCCGACGCTGGATTTTAACGGGGAACTGACCAGGGAGCAGGGGGAGGATCTGGAACTTCGCGCCAACCGGGCGGTATTTGAAAATGTGTCGGTACAAGTATTGTACCCCACAAGGGAGCAGTTAAAAGCCGTGGACTACCGGAGCAAGATCGAGATTGAGGGACAGGTTCGTATCGTGTCGATTCCGGGCTACGATATCTGCGCTTGCTGTGCACCTCATGTGGACCGATCCGGGGAGATTGGACTGATCAGGATTATCAGTTGTGAAAAACATCGGGGCGGCTGCCGGATGACGATTCTGTGCGGATTCCGTGCGCTGGCAGATTATCAGAGGAAGCAGCAGAGTGTGACAGAAGTGTCGGTTGCCCTGTCCGCGAAGCCGGAGAAGATCGGGGAAGCAGTACTGCATCTGAAAGAGCAGCAAAACCGGCTTCGGGAACAGTTGAATCGTATGCAGAGCCTGTACCTGCAGCAGAAACTGGAGGAACTGACTCCAGAGGACCGGAATGTCTGTATTTTTGAAGAAGAACTGGATAATATCGCAGCACGGAATTTCATCAACAGTGCGGTGGAACGTTGCGAGGGCATCTGCGGTGCCTTCATCGGAACCGATGACGGAGGTTATCACTATATCCTTGGAAGCCGGACGGTTGATCTGCGGGCATTTTCTAAAACACTGAACGAGAAGTTCCATGGAAAAGGCGGCGGAAAGCCGGAGATGGTGCAGGGATCCCTGACAGGAAATGCAAAGGAGATTCGGAAGGTAATCATGGAGGCATAGAACAAATTCTAAAAGGATAAAAAGGGGTTGCATTTTCCGACAACCCCTTTTTTATGGGTCTAATAGGTATAGTCTTCCACCTCAACCTTATCCACTTCCTGATAAGGAGCGAGCGTGGAGATCATCTTGATCGGCTTGTCATAGCTGTTCTTGCAGTAATGGATCTCGCCCGGTTCAATATGGATCAACTGTCCCGGATACAGATGATTGACCACCCCATCCACAACGATATCGATCTCACCTTCCAGAATAAAGAAATCTTCCTCCATTACATTGTGATAGTGTGCCTTAAAATCCTCTCCAGGCATGAACTGCACAAGGGCAAAATTCATACGGGGACCTTTCATCAGATACTTGGGACCGCTGTTTCCAAAACGGTATTCCCGGTCTTTTTCATCAACGATATACATAAATTCTTTCTCCTTAATTCTTTATTTTTATATTGATTTTATTATGGATGACAATATGTACTGGTGGGATTCTTTACAGCCCGGGGGCGATCCACATGGGTTTGGTGACGCCCTCATTTACCAGCTCCAGCTGTGCGGCATAGACTTTCTTCCACACACGATATAATTCATCATAGACTTCTCTGTTTTCAGGATTCGGTTCAAACGTCTGATCCCATCTCACCGTTTGTCTGGCTCCTTCTTCGATGGTCTCATAGATTCCAACCCCGTATCCGGCCAGGATAGCCGCGCCAAGAGCGGTTGCTTCCTTGACAACAGGAACTTTGACAGGCATCCCCAGTACATCGGCCAGAATCTGTGACCAGAGCGGGCTTTTTGAGGCACCGCCGGCGAAGATGACTTCTTCCGGCATATTTCCGGTTGCTTCTTTTACCAGTTCCATATGACCCTTTACGAGCAGGGCTGTATTTTCCAGAAGTGCGCGATAGAAGGTGTAGCGATTGAATTTCTCCGGATCCAGCTCAAAATTGGTAAATGTGGGAGCGGCGTGTTTCCAGTTGATAAAGTTCATCACATCACTAAAAGTACACATCATACCGTAGCATCCGGCAGGAATCTTCTCCGCTTCCCGGTTCATGATGTTGTAGGGATCTTCTCCCTCTGCTTCAGCCTGCTGCTTTTCCGGCTGACAGAATCCGTCCCGGAACCAGCGCATGACCAGTCCGGGTTTGAACGCCAGCGCTTCATACTGCCAGACTCCCGGTACGGCATGACAGTTCACACGTACCCGGCATTCGGGGTCTGTTGCACCGTTTGCAGTGTTAAACTCATACTGCCAGAAGCTTCCGCCGAATACAACAGCCTGATCAGGCTTGGTGGCACCTACGCCGATGATTCCAAGCTGGCAGTCACCTCCACCTACAACGACCGGAGTACCTTCTGCAAGACCGGTCTCTTCGGCCCCTTTCTGATTGACTTTGGAGATGACGTTCCCACACTCTATTACCGGAGGAAAGATGTCATCCCGCAGGCCGCACTTGCGGGCAATGGATGCGTCCCAGCTTCTGCTCTGCAGATCGAAGATGCCGGTAGTGGATCCGTTACTCGGTTCAATGGCTTCCACGCCGGTCAGCTTCTTGATCAGCCAGTCGTTGAACATGCCGACTGTGGCAATCTTTTCATAGACTTCGGGCATTTTGTCCTTTACCCAGAGCAGACGCGGTAACGCGCCGAGAGCATAAGTCTCTCCGCTCTGAAGGTAGATCTCCTTTTCCAGTTCCGGATTCATCTGGATCAGCTTTCCTACTTCGTCGTTACTGCGGGCATCTACATTGGCACAGGCCCATATCTCATTGCCGTCCTTATCATAGAGGACGATGCCCTCCCGCATACAGGTGGTGGATATGGCAGCGATCTGTCCGGGCTCGATTCCGGTCTCCCGGATGACACCACGGATGCATTCACATGCCAGCTCCCAGTTGTGGACCCAGTCAAAATCCATGCTGCCCGGATAGCGGGGATCCTCCAGATGTTCCCATTCCCGCTGTACGCAGCCCGCCTGTCTTCCATCCGTGTGGAACAAAACTGCCCGTACACTTCCGGTTCCGGCGTCAATCGCCATTAAATACTTTTCTGACATAAAAACCCTCCTTGTTATATGTATGTAAAGATTATTCGGAATCGCAGATTTCCAGAATGTTGGATGCAGTGGCCTCATCGGTGATCAGGATATCCAGATACCCGCCCCGAAGCGCTCCGAGAATGGCCTTTGTCTTGGCAATGCCGGCAGCGACTCCGATGGTGTTATCTAGCGACTTTAGTGTTTCCAGTGAAGTGCTGATCAGCCTTCCTTCAATATCCGATGGAACGGGCCTGCCGTCCTTGTCAATGAAATGACACAGCATGTCACCAACAGCGCCTTTCATGGAGAGAAGGAGAAAGTCATTATAGCTGAGCGTACCATTCGTGAGGATTGTGGCGTTTTCATCCATACTGCCGATGCCGATGATGGTCATTTGAGCCAGTGTGGCCATATTCCGGATCTGTTGTACGCCTGGCTCTTCTTCAATGGCACTTACCATCTGCGCATCCTTCATGAGCAGCGGAGCAGGTGTCAGATGGAGCCTGGCATTGAAAATACTGGACTGTGTATTTGGCAGATAGCAGCTTACTCCTCCGGTCAACGAAACAACATTGACAGGCGACTCCGACATGTTAGCCAGATGATTCAGAATTCGTCCCGGCGTGTCCCCGTATCCCATATTGATGCAACTGGATTTGTCCAGGCGGTCATGAATATACATGGCGGCAGCCTGGGCAACACTTTCGTTGATATCGATGCCGTTGACTGCCGGAGGAACGATAAATGCATCTTTTAGATGGAATCGTCGGATCAGATCGCGTTCGATCTGCATCCGGCTGCTGTTGCCGTCCCTGACAGAGAAATGGATGATACCATTCTTTCGCGCCTTGTCCAGAAGCCGGTTGACTCTCAGCCGGGAGATGCCCAGATATTCTCCGATCTCCTGCTGGGTAATGTTTTCTATGTAATAGTACCATGCCACTTTGATCAGCAGCTTTTCTTCGTAATCATGTTCTTTATCCATATGAAGATCCTTTCGCCCGAAATAGAACAAAAGTTATAAAAACAATCAAATGTTCTTCCTATGATGGAAGTGTATCACGAAAAGACAACACTGTCAATAAAATTTGCACAGGGTAAACGCAAAAAAACAGAATAGATTATAATGAAATTGCATAAAAAGGGAAAGAGAAAAAAGGGGTTGTTGTAGGATATAGACAATATTTTAGGTTGACAAACATTCCAAAGAAGGGTATATTATAGTAAATACATATTTTTTGAAAATGAACATTTGTTGAAAGGGGGAGAGGACTTGCCGGAAAAAGAGCTGTTAAGCCTCAGGGACATCTACAAGTCCTTTGGCCTGAACGCTGTTTTAAAGGGGATCAGCCTGGAACTGAAGGAAGGCGAGGTTCTGGCTCTGATCGGAGGTAATGGTGCAGGGAAGAGCACGCTCATGAAGATTATCATGGGTATCTATCAGCATGATAGTGGAGAGATCTATGTCAGAGGTGAGAAGGTTACTTCCAATAAGACGAGTACAGCACTTGCCAGCGGGATTTATATGGTTCCGCAGGAGCCGCTGCTTTTCCCCAATATGACAGTCGAAGAGAATATCACGATTGGATTTGACCGGAAGAAGTCGGAGCTTCGCAGGGAACTTCTGGATCTGATGAAAGAGTCCGGATGGAAGCTGGAGCTGTCCAGAAAAGCCAGCAGTCTGTCCATAGCGGAGCAGCAGATGGTGGAGATCCTCAGAGGTTTGTTAAGACAGGCGAAGATCCTGATTCTGGACGAGCCTACCAGTGCACTGACCTTTGACGAAGTGGAGAGCCTGTTCCGGAGCGTGAATGAGCTCCGCGCAAAGGGCATTGGCATCATCTATATCACCCATCGTTTGGCGGAAGTCTTTGAGATCGCGACGGATGTGGCGATCATGAGGGACGGTATCATTCCCATGCGGGGACGCGTGGAGGAATTTACGAGAGAGATGTTGGTCAAGGGACTGCTTCCGCCGGATACACAGGAGAAGGAACAGTCGCTCAAAGAGCATCTGAAGAAAGTGGAATATGAGAATGTGGAGCCGATCTTCGAACTTCAGAATTACAGCGGCTACGGGTTTACGGGTATTTCGCTGAAGGTCTATCCGGGAGAGATTCTTGGACTGGCCGGTGTGGTCGGAGCGGGAAGGACTGAGCTGGCAACTACGGTATTCGGAAAGGATAAGGTCCTCGGAGGAAAAGCGATTCTAAACGGGAAAGACATTACCGGACTTTCCACAAAGAAGGTAATGGAAGCAGGACTGAATTATGTTCCGGAGGACAGGCATTATCATGGTCTGTTCAAGATCAGTGATGTGGCAGCAAATACGTCCAGCGCCATGCTGGGAGAAGCGCCGATGGGCAAATTCTTTCTGAACGCAAAGGAAGAACACCGGATGACACAGCAGTACATAGATGATTTCCGGATTAAGGTGACGGGACATTCGCAGACCGTTGGAAGCCTTTCGGGAGGAAACCAGCAGAAGGTGGTCATTGGAAGAAGCCTGTCCACATCGCCGAAGCTTGTTATACTGGATGAGCCGACAAGGGGAATTGATGCGGCAGCCCGCGGGGATGTCTATTCGATCATCCACGAGCTGCGGAACGAAGGAGTATCGATACTCCTGATCTCTTCGGATATGGAGGAGATCGTGGAGCTTTCCGATAGGGTCATGACAGTGTGTCAGGGACGGATTAACGGAGAATTTTCAGGAGATGACATTAATCAGGATAATCTGATGGCAGCTTCCTTTGGTATTACAGGAAATGCGGAGGTGGAAGCATGAAAAAACTGTTGAAGGCAAGAGAGATGAGCAGTTTTCTGTTTCTTACAGCGCTGTTTCTTGTAGTTGGAATCATTAACCCCAGTTTTTTGTCCGCAGATAACCTGATCGCTTGCTTTAATGAGAGTGTCGTCTACATCATTATTTCTGTTGGAATGGCGTTTGCAATCCTGGTCGGTGAGATTGACGTATCAGTAGGAGCGAATCTGGGATTTACAGCTACGGTCGTCTCCTGTATGCTGCGTGACGGTTCCAGCTGGGGACTGGCTTTTGCGACGGGTATTTTGATCGGCGCGCTGATTGGACTGTTTAATGGATGGGGCGTAGCGGTAATGGGAGTTCCTTCTCTCATATTTACCCTGGGAACGAACGGTGTTATGAGAGGTATGATGTATGTATACACCGGAGGCGCATGGGTAGAAAATCTGCCTGCGGAATTTAAGAGGCTTTATACCAATACGCTGGTTGGAAGCGTCAGTATCTGTTTTGTGGTTACGGCAGCAGCCGTGATCGCGGTACATATTCTTTTGAAAAATACGAAGCGGGGAAGGTATTTTACAGCGGTGGGCGATAATCCTGCCGGGGCAACGCTGGTCGGTATACCGGCGGTGCGGACAAAAGTGCTGGCCTATGTGATCTGCGGCATCTTTGCAGCGATCTCAGGAATCGTATTTTCTTCGCGTATTGGATTTATCACAGCGACTTCTGGAAACGGATATGAGATGAAAGCCGTTGCTGCCTGCGTGCTTGGCGGAATCAGTCTGTCGGGTGGCGTGGGAAGCGTGATTGGTGCTTCCATCGGCGCGGTGATTATGGCGAGCATCAGCCGGCTGCTCGTGTTCATGGAACTTGGTTCTACGTATGATAATACGATCACGGGTATCATGCTGATCACCATTGTGGTGGCGGATGCTCTGATGCAGAGAAGTGCGGCAGAAAAGAACCGCCGGGAACGGCTGGCTGCAAGGACACTGGCCGATACGGCTTCGGAGAAGGGAGGCGCTGCAAATGGATAGATCCTTTTCCGCAAAGATCAGGCGATTTCTGAGAAGCTGGGAGCTTGTGCTGATCTGTATTCTGGTGGCAGAATTTGTGATCTTTGGTTCTGCCAATGCGAAATTTCTTCGTCCGGCGCTGCTCTTTAACAGCATGAATGATTTCATGTCGATCTGCATCATCTCACTGTTTGTAACGTTTGTTATGATCACAGGAGGCATTGACATTCAGGCGGGTTCGATTGTGGGCCTGACCTCGATCATCATCGGTGTCTCATGGCAGGATTTTGGATGCAATATATGGGTGGCAGCAGTACTTGCGCTTCTGGTATCAGCGCTTTGCGGTGCCCTGTCAGGATTTTTCGTGGCATACTGCGGAGTGCAGGCTATGGTGGTCACACTGGGAGGAAGCTTTCTGTATGCGGGTATCGCACTTCTGGTATCGAACTTGGCATCCACAGCCAGCTATCAGGGAATCAGTGGTTTTCCAGACAATTTTAAGATCCTGGCAAAGTATAAGCTGTTTGGAACCATACCGAGTCAGCTCGTCCTGTTTCTGATCCTGGTGGTGGTAGCTTATCTGCTTCTGCACAGGTCAAAATATGGAAGACGGGTATTTCTGGTGGGAGTCAATCAGGAAGCGGCAGAGTATTCCGGGATCAACACCAGGCTGGTGATCATGAGCACCTATATCCTTTCGGCGGTAAGCGCATCGGTGGCAGGCATCGTCCTGACTGCCTATCTGGGAACTGCTAAAAGCGATCTGGGCGCAAACTTTACACTGAACATTATCACAGCTGTGGTGCTTGGAGGAACGTTGAGTACCGGAGGCAAGGGAAATGTGATTGGAACGGCGCTGGCGTCCATGATTATCGGACTGCTCCGGTTCGGGCTTCCGCTGTGCTTCAAGGTTGGTACACAGTATCTGGATATTCCGGTCGGTATCTTGCTTCTGGCAGTGGTGCTTGGCCGCTCCATGGCAGGTCATCCGGCAGTGGCAGGTTTTCTGGCGCGGTTCCGGAAGAACAACTAGAGATGTTTAGGGGCTGAAACCCTGAATATAAAATAATATTCTGAAAAAGGAGGAACAGAATTTTATGAAAA
>CAMWMT010000111.1 GCA_947175375.1 uncultured Clostridiaceae bacterium
GAGCCAGGGATTCTATCACCAGCACATCAGAAAACTTATCTACTACTAGACCAGGGAGAAAATCCGCTTCCCCGAAGATCAGGCGGCAGCATCCAGTGTCGCAAGTGTTCTTCCGGTATTCCCATGCATCCCGGACTCTGCGCTCCAGAAAAGCTTCATCAATTACGTGCTCCTTTCGGCGGGACATTAGACGCACCCGAATTTTCGAATGCATGTTCAGGAATCCATATCCCATGAAATATCCGTCAAAATCATGGACGGTCACCAGATCCCCGTTCTCGAAATCTCCAATGACACTTTCAATCTCGTTGTCATAGATCCACATGCCGCCTGCCTTGATGGTACGGCCCTCGCCTTTTTTCAATGTGACAATTGTATGATACATAGAGGTACTTCCTTTTCTGCTGTGTTTGTACCAAGTGTATCTGCTTTTTTTCATGATGTCAAGGAAAGGACATCGATAAGGTATAAGGCGTACAAAAAAGGTTATACTCCTTATAAAAGCAAAGGAGTGTAAGAAAATGGAAGAAAACAAGAATCTTGATTTTGAAAAGCTGGAGCCTCATGACAGACTCAAATATGAGATTGCAGAAGAGCTGGGGTTGCTAGAGAAAGTGCGAAAGGGCGGTTGGAAAGCGCTCTCTTCACGGGAGACGGGACGAATCGGTGGGTTGATCAGCAGACGGAGAAAGGCCATAGAAAAAGAAAGTAAGGATGACTGACAAGGGGTGTCGGGAAACTTAGCCCCGGCTGCTTATCATACAGCCGGGATCGCATTTCCCGACAATTCCCTGTCCGCCGGGATTCAGATGACCAGCGGCTCCTGATATTCGCTGCCCATCATCTGTTTTTTGCTCCGCTGGAATTCCCAGAAATAATTTTCCTCCACATCGGACCAGGAATGGGTAGTTCGATCATAGACTTGAATATAGTCGTCTATATAAGGATGGCGTCTTACCGTGTTGGTCAGGTATTCCTGACCGGTCAGGGGGTTGATCTCTCCCAGGGACTTTTTCTTTCGAAACATCTCCGGGATCTCAAAAGTCATCCGGGGGAGATCGCTGCTGTTGTCCGGCAGGATATTGTCTTCTGTTTCCTGAGATGGAAGTTCAGGCTGGAGAGATATCTTTGGAAACTGAAATTCGTTGTGCATCACATCCACCGATGCGGTCATCACCGGATTGGGAAGTGGGGCTGTTACCATGGCGGGAGTAAGCTGGATGGAAACATTGCAGCCCAGCAGTGCAGCAAAGATACGCATATCCTGTTCTGGAAAATTATCCCGCTTCAGCCTCTGCGCCAGATTCTGGCGTGACATTTTATTTCCTGTTGTCTGTTCGTACAGATCTGCCAGTTCCTGGATGGTCATATTTTTTCTATTCAGTAAAATCTTTATCTGTTCTCCAAAGGATAGTTCCATAAAGCACCTCGTATGATAGACTGTATTTGCAATATCTGACATTATACTCTGATTTTCGTCAAATGAAAACTAAAAAGTTTCTTAAATCTCAATGATCCGGTATTTTCCAGGGGATGCTTTGGTGTCTGAACCTCAAAGAACGGCCATGAAGTTTATTGACATGTTTTCCCGCTCTTGTTAGAATGTTAACATATGTATCTGGTGTTTGAAAATTGCCGGAAAGTATGATAAACGGCATATGGACCGATGCTTTATAAGGGCAAAAATTTAGTGCTGTTTATATAGGTGGAGCAGCAGGAATCAGCAGAGCCCATGGAGGAAAGAGAAATGTATCATTGTCATATTCGTTTTTATTTAGCAGGCCATCATTGCAGGGCATTTGATATTATGAAGGAGATGCCCCCATTAGAATATTTTACACATGAGTTTGTGGAAAGCATGGAACCGGAAGCTGCTCTGGCCGCCCGGGCAGACGTGATCTTTGTCAATCTGCAGGGGATGGAGCATAAACTGCGTATGCTGCTGGACAGTAAGAGCGAAGAGGCGGAACTTATTGTTTTTGCCGAGAAAGATAAGATGCAGATTCTGACAGATGTACTGGCAGATATCAAGGATATATGGACAATGCCCATGTCGGACGAAGAGAGCGGATTCCGTTTTCTGAGATGGCAGCAGACTTGTAAGACGTCCAAAGATTACTGGCAGGCCAGTCAGTATCTGGAAGCTACGATCAACAATATTCCCAATCTTGTCTGGTATAAGGATAAAGACGGTATCCATGAGAAGGTGAATGACAGTTTCTGCCAGACGGTCAATAAGACGAAAGAGCAGATTCAGGGACGGGGACATGCATACATCTGGGATGTGGAGCAGGATGATCCGGCATGTATAGAGTCTGAGAACGAGGTCATGACGAAGAGGAAGACCTGTATAGCGGAGGAAACTGTGCTGACTGGAGACGGAACGAGGCTTCTTACCACCTACAAGTCTCCGTTATATGACCTTGATGGGAGCGTTATGGGAACGGTGGGAATCGGAATCGATATCACACAGGAACGTGCCTATGAACAGGAGCTGATGAAGAAGAACCGGACCCTGGAGACGATCTTCACCTCCCTGGATTGTGGCGTGATGACGCATTCCCTGGATGGCTCTCAGATTTACAGTGTCAATAAAGCTGTACTGAGGATTCTGGGATATGAATCTCTGGAAGAAATGATGGCAGCCGGATTCGATATGGTGGCGGAGTCTGTGGTGGAGGAAGACAAAGAACCACTTCGGGAATGCATCCGTTCTCTGAAAAAAGAAGGTGACAATGTCAGTGCAGAATATCGCGTTCAGCATAAAAACGGGGATATTCTCCATGTGACGACAAATATCAAGCTTTTGAAAGAAAATGGAGAACTGTACTATCAGCGTTTCGTTTTGGACTGTACGGCTCAGAAGATGCAGGAAAAGGAGAAAGAGAGACGCCAGATGGAACTGATCCATGCACTGAGCATAGAGTATGGCCTGGTCTGCTACGTTGACCTGAATACAGGGGAGGGACGTTCCCTTCGAATGAATGAAGACGAACAGATGTTTAGAAGCGTCTTTGACGGTAAGATATCATTCCGGGAAAGCATGGAACTCTACATAGGGAAATATGTCTATGAAGAGGATCAGGAGATGATGCGTGAGGCAGTTTCTTCCAGTACATTGGAAAGAGAACTGTCAGAAAAGAAGATGTATTCTGTCAATTACCGTGTCATGCGGGATGGTGAGATGGAGTATTTCCGGATGAAAGCAGTGCGTGCGGGAGAATGGGAGGAAACGCGTGGCATTGTCCTGGGATTCTGTAGTGTGGATGAGGAGATCCGCTGTGAGATGGAGCAGAAAAATCTGCTGGAAGATGCGCTTCTTCAGGCAAACAGGGCAAACAGGGCGAAAAGCGCCTTTTTATCAAATATGTCTCATGACATTCGTACACCCATGAATGCGATTGTCGGTTTTACCGCACTGGCGATTTCACGGATAGACCGAAGGGAGCAGGTGGAAGAATACCTGAGAAAGATTATGGCTTCGGGAAACCATTTGTTGAGCCTCATCAATGATGTGCTGGATATGAGCCATATCGAAAGCGGCAAGATGCAACTGGCGGAAACACCGTGCCGGCTGTCGGATGTCTTACACGGTCTGCGCAGTATTGTACAGGCGGATGTTCAGGCAAAGCAGCAGGAGCTGCATATTGAAACTGTGGATATACGGAATGAAGATATTTACTGTGACAAATTGCGGCTGAATCAGGTGCTTTTGAATCTGCTAGGCAACTGTGTCAAGTACACAGGCGTTGGCGGTACAATCTATATGAGGGTTACGGAAAAGGCAGGAGCTCCAACTGGATATGCGAATTACGAATTTTTCATCAAAGACACTGGAATCGGCATGAATGAGGAATTTCTGCTACATATTTTTGAACCATTTGAAAGAGAGAAGAATACAACGATCAGCGGGATCCAGGGCACCGGTCTGGGAATGGCTATTACGAAAAATATCGTGGATATGATGAATGGATCAATCACGGTGAAGAGTAAAGAAGGCATAGGGACAGAGTTTACAGTTGATTTTACCTTCCGTCTGAATATGGAGAATGGTGAAGATGCAGATATTCCTCAGTTTAAGGAACTGAGGACGATGGTGGTGGAGGAACAGAACCGTTCCAGTGAGACAATGAAATTCCAGGCGGGACGTATTCTGCTGGCAGAGGATAACGAGTTGAATCAGGAGATCGCTGTGGAAATCCTGAGCGATGCAGGTTTTATGGTAGAGGTTGCGAATAACGGACAGATCGCGGTAGATATGCTGAAAAATTCGGAAGCAGGTTATTATCAGGTAATCCTGATGGATGTTCAGATGCCGGTGATGAACGGCTACGAAGCGACCAGGCAGATCCGTGGGCTGGAAGATAAGGGACTGGCATCCATACCGATTCTGGCTATGACAGCAAATGCGTTTGATGAAGATAAACAGGATGCGCTGAGAAGCGGGATGAACGGACATATAGCAAAACCGATTGATATCGGAAATCTGTTTGAGACATTGCAGAGCGTGCTGGGGTGATCCTATTTGGCGAAATGAGAAAATATAATCATAATCGGAAAGGAACAAGGAATTATGGAAAAACAGAAGAATGGGAAGAAACGCTTTCCTGTTTTACCGGTGATCTTATGCGGAGTGCTGCTTGCAGCATCTGCTGCCTATGGCGGCGGACTTTTTTATTACCAGAGTCACTTCCTGCCTGGTACGATTGTGGATCGAATTGATGTATCGGGCATGACTATAGAGGAAATGAAGACGCAGGTGCAGGATTATGAGCTGCGCGTGATAGAGCGCCAGTCTGACGGACAGACGCTGGAGGAAGAGATTCAGGGGAAGGATATTGATCTTATCTATGCGTCAGAAGAGCCACTTCTGAAACTTCTGGAATCTCAGAATTTATGGAGCTGGTTTCTTCCTCAGACTTCAGAACATACAACAGAAGGCCTGATCGCTTATGATGAAGAAAAGCTGGAGAACCGTGTTGAAAATCTGAAGGGCTTCGAGCCTGATTTTTCGGAAGCGCCGACAGATGCATACATATCTGAATATTCGCCGGAAGAAGGTTTTGCGATCATCCCGGAGACGCAGGGAAATACACTGGACAGACAGAAGACGCTGGAGACGATCCGGGAGGCTGTATTTTCTCTCGCAGAGCTGACAGACCTGGATGATGCCGGATGCTATCTGACGCCTTCTGTGACCTCAGAAGACGAAGAACTGAATCAGGTACTGGAAAAGCTTCAGAAATATGGAGGCATACAGATTACCTATACGTTTGGAGATCAGAAAGAGGTTCTGGATGGAGCGACGATCAGTGAATGGCTTCAGGTAAACAATACAGAAGTGACACTAGATCAGACTCAGGTAGAGTCCTTTGTGTCAGCTCTTCGCAAAAGCTATGATACGATCTTCCGCCCAAGGACTTTCATGACAAGTTATGGGAAGGAAGTTACCATCAGCAGCGGTGATTATGGCTGGTGGATGAATTCTGATCAGGAAGTCCTGGAGCTGACAGAGATGATCGAACAGGGAGAGAGCGGTGAACGCACGCCTGTATATTATCAGACTGCAGACCAGTACGGAACACCGGATTATGGGAATACCTATGTGGAGATCAACCTGACTGCCCAGCATCTCTTTTTGTATAAAGACGGGACAAAGCTTCTGGAATCGGATTTTGTCTCCGGTAATTCTTCCAGGGGGTATGATACGCCGGAGGGGGTATATGGAGTTACCTACAAACAGAGGGATGCAACGCTGACCGGTGAGAATTATCGAACTCCGGTATCCTACTGGATGCCGTTTAACCGGAATATCGGTATGCATGACGCGAACTGGAGGGGATCATTTGGAGGCAATATCTATAAGACGAATGGTTCTCATGGGTGCATTAACCTGCCGCCTTCCGTAGCGAAGGAGATCTATGCAAATATTGAAAAAGGGACACCGGTGATCTGTTATCATCTGCCGGGAACAGAACCGGTGGTGATGGAGAAAGGGGATCCGCCGGCGGAGGTTCCTGCGGAAGCACCTGCAGAAGCACCTGTGGAAATGCCGGCTGAAGTGCCAGCGGAGGTTCCGGTTGAGACGTCGGCGGAAGTGCCGGAAGAGTAAGTGTTATGGTTCCCTTTTCGTCAACCTGTACTAGCAGGTTCCCCAACTGTTTGATATCAATCCGGGTGTATTATCTAAAAAAATATAAAAAGTTGAATTTGTCCGGAAATTATGTTAACATAATGAGTACATAAGTAAACATAATACAACAGTAAGGGGGAATTTAATGGGATATTACGAAAAATGGAGCGAATATACGGAGAAATACCAGAGGCTGTGCGTGAAGAATGACACGATCTCCGATGATCTGTTTCAGGAATTTGGTGTCAATCGCGGACTAAGGGACATCAATGGTAACGGGGTACTGACCGGACTTACGAACATATCGAAGATCGATTCCTTTAAGATGAAGGACGGTAAGAAAGTTCCCTGCGAGGGAGAACTGTGGTACAGGGGCTATAATGTCATAGACCTGGTAAGCAGTATACCGGAGGGTTCTTTTGGGTTTGAGAAGATGGCATACCTGTTGTTATTTGGAGAGATGCCTACAAAAGAAGAAGAAGCTGAATTTGCAGATCTGGTGGCAAGCGGAAGAGAGCTTCCGACCAATTTTACCAGAGATGTGATCATGAAGGCATCAAATAAAGATATCATGAATTCCATGACGCGGAGTATACTGACTCTTGCATCCTATGATGACCATATGGATTATAATGATGTGGGCAATGTGATCCGGCAATGCCTGAATCTGGTCAGCGTATTCCCGATGCTGGCAGTGTACGGGTATCATGCATACAATCATTATGAGCGGGACGGGAGTATGTATATTCACAGGCCCAGCCCGGAGCTGTCCACAGCGGAAAATCTTCTGATGATGTTACGGCCGGATCAAAGTTATACATTTCTTGAAGCAAAGGTACTGGACGTGGCGCTGATGCTTCATATGGAGCATGGCGGAGGAAATAATTCCACATTCACGACCAGAGTGGTCACTTCTTCCGGTTCGGATACCTATTCTGCCATAGCTGCAGCCATGTCTTCCCTGAAAGGGCCGAAGCATGGCGGGGCAAATATCAAGGTTATGGAGATGATGAATGACATACGGGAACATGTCCGGGATTATACAGATAAAGAAGAAGTAGGAAATTATCTCAGTGAGATCCTGGACGGGAATGCGTTTGACGGGAAGGGCCTGATCTATGGAATGGGCCATGCGGTCTACTCGCTTTCCGATCCCCGTGAGCGTGTGTTTAAGGGCTTTGTGGAGCGTCTTTCTGTAGAGAAGCACCGTGGGAAGGATATGGCATTATATAATAATATCGAGATGCTTGCTCCGGAGCTGATCGCAAAGAAGAGAAAGATCTACAAAGGTGTCAGTCCCAATGTGGATTTTTACAGCGGTTTTGTGTATGAGATGCTTGGAATACCGGTGGAACTGTATACGCCGATCTTTGCCATAGCAAGAATCGTGGGATGGAGCGCACACCGGATCGAAGAGATCATCGGCATGAACAAGATCATCCGCCCGGCCTATAAGAGTGTGATGAAGGAGAAAGAACTGAAACGATAGATGAAAGACGATATAAAGGGGTTGTCGGGAAATGCCGTCCCGGCTGTATGATAAGCGCTCGTATGGAGTGTATCGGACAGTGAGTCGGCTTTG
>CAMWMT010000112.1 GCA_947175375.1 uncultured Clostridiaceae bacterium
ACTATGAAATTATATGATATCAGCCGTTAGCGGATCCGCCAGCATATAAGGCGCTACATTCTTTTTGGATTGTCAATTTGTTTTGCTGTTGCCATGACCGGGGCTTATGGCGTTTTGCTTTTCAGCAGGGTTATAACCGATGTATTGATGACAGATGGATCGACTTACTTAATTTCGCTTGGAATGTATGGGATTACGATAATTGGTATTGTTGTTTTTCTTTTCTATGCGAATGCTATTTACATTCAGCTTCAGATGGGGGAAATAGGGGTATTTCTTTCCCTTGGTCTTCCACCGAAATCTGTTGGTAAAATACAAAACCGGCAGCTTGATATCACATTTTTGATTGGAGGGGTTGCTGGGCTTGTTTTGGCTGTTCCGCTCGCTTTTGTTATATGGTCGCTGCTGTCTTTATTCATTTCCTATACGGATGGAGCCTTTCGTGTGGGAGGGAAAGGGCTGCTGATCGCAGGAGGATTATGGATACTGGCATGGATTTTCCTGCGTATCAAGAATGCAGTCCATATAGCAAGGTTAGATGTGATCAGGCTTCTGCGTTCATCATCTGAAGGTGAGGAAGTGAAAGGGTCCCACCCGGTTTTGGGTATCATAGGGCTGACAGCCATTCCTTTGGGACTGATATTGTTTAATATCACATCGGTTATCTATTGGACGAAAAGTTTTTCCGTTCTCTTTCTTGGCGTCAGTCTGATCGGAATGTATATTCTGGCGGCACAGGTCACTTCCATGGGCAGTCTTATCAAGCGTTTTTTTCCTGACGCATATCGAAAAGATATCTTGTTTTACAATCTTGTAAGACAAAAAGGGAACCAGTATACATTGTCTTTATTTGTTTCCTCACTGCTGATCACGCTTACGGTATTTTCCATATGTTTTAATGGAAGTATGTTTCTGGAACTTTCTTATGCGATCAAGGAAGAACCTCATGATTATGCCGTTTTAGTCAGGAAATCAGAAGAGAAACTTGATGAAAGCAGGATACGTTCCTTTGCAGAGGAAAGCGGCGTTTCTATAAGTGAATGGTATTCATTGGATATGCTTTTGCTGGGGCGGGAGCATCAGTATGCGGATACTTCAAGAAATGAGTGGGCTTCGGAAATGTTTGTGAATGTGTCTGATTTTCATGCACTTTCCAGAATGAATCTGTCTGTTCCTGACGACGGATATATTTACTTTCAGGATTCCGACAGTTCCATGTTCCAGACCTGCTCGGAAGATAGAGGGATGTTTTACAATCCGGGCACAAAAGAAGATTTTACACTGCAAAAAATGGAACTGATCTCAAAAGATAGTGTACTGAATGAAACTGCAAAGATCAATTCTTTTGTCGTCGTCAGTGACAATACTTTTCGCAGGATCAGTGATACTTTGGATTCCTCCTGTAAAATGACCTATTACCTGTTTCATGGCAGTCATCCTGAACACAGCAGGGAATTTCAGGAAAAATTACTGGCAGAGATTGTAGCGCTAAACAATGGGGAGATATTTGTGAACTATCAGGATCAGGCTATTAAAGATAAAATGGAGAACTATGAGGATATTTATATCCCTTATGATGGAAACGAACTGTATGCTGCCAGGTGGTGGGAATTTTATCCTTATGCAAGGCAGACGGAATTTACTGTTCAGATGGAGGCGGGTGCAGTTTATCTAATCCTGATTTTCTTTATTGCCATTATTTCGTTTGTATCGGCATCTATGATAATGGGACTAAAAATTGCAGGGACGATCTTGCAGGATACGGAGAGTTATAAGAAGGCGACATACCTTGGTTTAAAAGAAAAGGACCTGAAAAAAATCATCCGGAAGCAGATCGGGCTTATCTATTTTTTTCCTGTCATTTGCGGATGTGCCACAGCTTCCTTCATGATAAACCGTTTTATGGAGGCATCTTCTGCTTCACACGTTTTTGAAATTACACTGGCTGCCGTAGGATTATCGATGGTGGTAATCCTTATACAGCTTATCATATTTTTCTTCCTTCAGAGGAAACTGGTCATTATCAGTTCTTGAACAATTGTTCATATAATTGAAAATAAGGGAAACGGGCATAAGCTGACTGTCCTGTTTGATGAAGAGACTGTATTTTATATAATGACAATTTATGGCGAAGGCTTCAACTACGAAGAAATAGATGCGTCTGTCGGGGATATGACGGAAGATATGCAGGTGGAGATTACAGGATATTATGAGGATAAAAAATTCCACGCGGTATAGGTGGAGATGATGAAGTTTGAATAGCAACAATCTATACGATCAGGAGAAATCTGACCAGAACCTTGAATGACATCAGATAAAGAGAGATTTGAAAGCTGTAAAATATTAAGTTGAATTTTACATCTTTTTGCTTATAATAAAAGAAAAGAATGATGGCAGGAGGAAAAGTTATATGGTCAATATTTTACCAGTCTCTGATCTGCGAAATTATAATGAAGTTTTGTAAAAGTTCAGGGGAGACGGTGACTCATATGAGCCGCTGCCTCCCCTGTATTGGAGGTACGGATTATGAATAAACATAAAATCCTTTTGATTGAAGATGACGCGGAAATAAGTGAAATGCTGAAAAATTATTTATTGATTGAAAATTATGAGGTTGTTTGTGCCGCTGATGGACAGACAGCTTGTACTCTTTTTGATGGTACTGTGTTCAGTCTGGTCTTACTGGATTTAATGATACCCCAGATCAGCGGAATGGATGTGATGCAGCATATCCGGAAAAACAGCGTGGTTCCTATCCTTATTCTTTCTGCGAAAGACACCGAAGCCGATAAAACACTTGGATTAGGCTTAGGCGCAGACGATTATATTACGAAACCCTTTTCTGTTGTTGAAGTTCTGGCACGGATCAAAGCAAATATACGGAGGACAACTCAATATGACAATGCCGCTATGGCTGCTCCAACGCTTGTGACAGCGGGAGATCTGACCATGAACCTGTCTGACTACACACTTACAAAAAGAGGCGAAAAAATCGAGCTGACGGCAAAAGAGTTTGAGATTTTGAAGCTGTTTTTGAAAAATCCGCAAAAGGTTTATACCAAAGAACAGATTTATTCCCTTGTATGGCAGGATGCTTATTGCGGCGATGAAAATGCTGTAAATGTCCATATCAGTAGATTGCGGAATAAGATTGAGGACGATACCCGTGATCCCCGATATGTGATCACCGTATGGGGAATTGGTTATAAGCTGGGAGAACTGTTATGAGTGACGCGGCGATCATATTCTTTCTGATTCTTTGCATAGTATCTCTGATCGGCGTTGTCCTTTACCAGCAGTTTGTCTTTCGTACCGGAACACAGACGAAACTGCGGGAAATCAGCGGGAAGCTAAAAGAAATTACGGACGCAGACAGTGACGAGCGTATCATGATCTTTACCGAAAATGAGGAACTTATGGAACTGGCTGCACAGATCACTCGCATGTTAGAAAATCATCTGAAAGTAAAAGCGGATTACCGTCGGTCAGAAATCGCTTCCAGGAAGATGCTTGCGAATATATCCCATGATATCAAGACGCCTATGACGGTTGTCTTAGGTTATCTGGAGATTATGCGGTTAAATGGAAGTACCGACGAAATGCTGAAAAAAACAGAACAGAAAGCGCAGAGCGTCGTAGATCTGATCAATCAGTTTTTCACATTGGCAAAATTAGAATCCGGTGATACGGAGATAGAGCTTTCCATGGTGGATATCTGCGAAATCTGTCGTGAAAGCATTCTTGATTTTTATGGAATACTTACAAATCACGATTTCCAGGTGGAGATAGATGTACCGGAAACTCCTGTCTATGTGCAGGGGAATAGAGAAGCCTTGCAGCGGATATTGTTTAACCTTATATCAAATGTGATCCGCTATGGGGCAGACGGGAAGTATCTGGGTATGTTTTTGCGGACAGACGGAAAAGCAGCCTGTATTGACGTGACTGATAAGGGAAAAGGAATTGACCCGCCTTTTGCAGACAGTGTATTTGACCGTCTATTTACAATGGAGGCTTCCAGAAACCGGAAGATACAAGGGAATGGTCTGGGCCTGACGATCGCAAAAAATCTGGCTACGCAGCTTGGAGGAACGATCACATTAAACAGTATTCCAAATGTAAAGACCATTTTTACAGTCAGACTCAAAAAAATATCGTATTAATATGCCGCGAAAGAAATTTGTAAGATTTATTCAAGAGTTTTGAAAAACGAAACCGCTACAATGGTATTTTGAAAGGAGGCAGCGAATATGCCATATATTTTACAGACAAACCACCTGACAAAGACCATTGGCGGGAAAGAACTGGTGACAGACGTCAATATTCACATGAAAAAAGGCGAAATCTACGGTTTCCTCGGTCCCAACGGGGCGGGCAAAACAACAGTAATGAAGATGCTCACAAACCTTTGGAAACCCACGGGCGGCAGCATTGAAATCTTTGGAGAAACGCTCACCCCACGATCTTATGAGGTATTAAAACGAATGGGGAGTATCATTGAATTTCCCATGTTTTACGATTCCCTGACCGGCTATGACAACTTAAAGCTGCATTGTGAGTATATGGGGTACTATCATCATGGCAGCATTGAAGATGCCCTTGAAATGCTGGATCTGACAGATGCAGCGGATAAGCCCGTGAAAAATTATTCTCTGGGTATGAAAGAGCGCCTTGGGATTGCCCGCGCGGTTCTTAGCAAGCCGGAACTGCTCATTCTGGATGAACCTACAAACGGTCTTGACCCGGCAGGCATGAAACAGATCCGTGATCTGCTGAGAACCCTCTGCACGGAGTACGGAATTACAATTATGATTTCCAGCCACATTCTTTCAGAGATTGAGAGCATTGCGGATACGGTCGGCGTGATCCATCACGGAAGAATGATGAAAGAAATCAGCATGAAAACCATCGAACAAATGAGTCTGGCCTATATGGAACTGGCAGTACTCGATACCCAAAAGGCATCCTTTGTGCTGAGTGAAAAACTTGGGATTTCTAACTTCAAAATTATGGAAGACGGAAAGATCAGAATCTATGACGCCAGTGTTTCACCGCAGGAATTATCCAGGATTTTGGCATTAGGAGATGTTGAAGTGACTGCGTTTGGAAAAAAGGCCGAAACATTGGAAGATTATTTTCTGAAAATGACTGCGGAGGTGAAAGAATCATGCTAAAGCTAATCAAACTGGAATGGAAGAAAAATAATATTGGAAAATATATGAGAAATGCGGTAATACTGGCAGCGGTTCTTTGTCTGTTCATGTTTTCGCTTGCTTATCTTGGAATTGCCAACGATCCTGATACTGGAATACCTGACGCTGCACCCGGCAACAATACCATATCTGCCCCGATTGAATTATTCACAAGCATGTCTTTTTTGGTTTTCACCAATGTTATGCATGCATCGTTCATTGTCAGTGCATACAAGAATAAAACAATGAATCTGATGTTTTCCTATCCAATCAAGCGGCAGAAAATTTTCGTTTCACAAATGCTTGCTGTCTGGATTTTTAATTTTGCAGCGTTGATACTTACAAAGCTGCTGCTGTATGGCTGTATTTTACTAGGTTCACATTTTATGGTGTCGTCATTTCCGCTTGACTTTGATATGACAAGTTTGGGGTTCTATATTCAGCTGATTGTAAAGTCGGTTGTTATCGTTACCATGAGCTTTATTGCCCTGTTCATTGGTATGGCAATGAAATCTTCAAAGGCCACGATTATTTCCTCTTTCCTGTTAATTGTTTTGACGCAGGCGAATATAGGAGACCTGACAATGGCGGATCATGCTGTTTTTCCTGTTATCTTAACCCTGATCTCACTTGTTTTTGCTTTCTTTTCCATAAGTGGAGTAGAAACAAAAGATTTAATGTAGGAGGCAGGTAGATATGGATAGGGCATATGGCGGGGCTGTTCAGAACCATCTATTTCCTGCCCTCTTATAGAAGTTCCTTACGGCTCTCTGTGCGCTATCCAATTTGCCTTTGCCGTTTTCTTCTCATTCCAAGTTCTGTCTGAAATTCCGGAAGTGCAGCCCTTCCAAGGTCTGTGACAGGCTTTATCCATTTTCCACTTCTGGTATACCATAATTCAAAGACGAGCCGGATCAGTTCATCCGTATACAGGAATGAGAATACCGCAAGGAACGGCAGATGCAATATCATGCCGGCAATCCATGTCGCCGGGACGCTTACGGTAAACAGGCAGATAATCTCCAGCATTGTTCCGAATACAGCCTCTCCTCCGGCGCGGTAGCAGCAGTTCATAATATAGTTGCAAGTGCGGATCGTCCCGGCTGCCAGATAGATAAGAATCATATATTTCCCATAAAACATGGCTTCTGCCCCAAGGCCGAACAGGGAAAGCATCGGACGGTTAAGCAGCAGGCCGGTGAAACAGATACAGAAAGTGATTGCCGGACATAGTATGGCAAATTTTTTCACATACTGGTATCCACTCATGAGACGGCCCGAACCGACTTCCTTTCCCACGACCACGGTAGACGCATCCGCAAGACCGCCGAAAAAGGCGAATACGAATCCTTCCAGGACGCGAAACGCAGCCATAGCCGCAATGGCCGATTCCGATTGATGCCCGATTACGATATTGATCAGCATCTGTCCGATTCCATAGAACAATTCATTGAAGATAATCGGGAAACATTTCCCCGTATATTCCTTAAGAAAACCATCCTGCCAGGAAAACATATCTTTTATGTTCAGCACAACCGTCTTCTTATCCTTTAGCAGAAAGATAAACAGCGCAAGCACATTTACCATGCCGGATACGAGAGTGCCCACTGCAGCACCCGCAGCACCCATCTGAGGCATGCCAAAACGTCCATAGATCAGGATCCAGTTCAGGATAAAATTTGTGAACAGCGCAAGAATCGAACTGACCAGAGGCGGCTTTACCCGCTCGGTAGAACGCATCAGGAAGCTGATGATCATGGCAAGCACCTGAAGAGGATAGGCAAAGCCTATGATCCTGATATAAGGAGCGCCAATCGTGATGATATTTTTTTTATCCGTATAGATTCCCAGGATTAATTCCGGGTTGACGATTGCTGTCCCTCCGAATAACAGGGATACCGCCAGCATGCAGGTAAGCGAAAGGCCAAAGGCCCGGTTGATGCCCTTCTCATTGCGCGCTCCCCAGTACTGTGAAAAAAACAACAGCCCTCCGCTTGCGAACCCGAAGTAACAGGAAAAAAATAAAGATGTGATCTGGGAACAGATTCCAACCGCCGCTACAGACAATTCCCCCTGGCTGCCAATCATAATGGTATCTACCATGCTCGCCGTAGTGGAGAGAAAATTCTGAAATGCAATGGGCAATGCGATCGTAAATACGATCCGGAAAAAACTTCCCTGATTAATCTTCTCGTTTCTCATATTTCGCTTCCTTCCCCCGCATTTTTTCTGCCATCCCGGCAGAAGACCCGTATTCACCATTATACCTTAAAACCGGGACATTACAATAGTAATTTTACAATGATAAAATGCTGATAAAATGAAGATATTTTACAAGACACAGTTAAGAATATGCGGTAAAATGGCTGTGACAAGGAGGTAATCCATGAAGAAAGAAACAAGAACAGTGGTATATGATGACGAATTAAGGATGGAAGCATACCGCTTTGAGGGAATTGTGCAACGTTTTCCGAGCCATTTCCATGAGCATTATGTCATAGGCTTTGTGGAGAAAGGGGAG
>CAMWMT010000113.1 GCA_947175375.1 uncultured Clostridiaceae bacterium
GGTCACGTACTGCGTGTCCTGCTGCAAAGATATGACTGCCCGAAGACAGCAGGTGCTTGAAAAAGCATAAGTGGATACCGCCTGCCGAGGAAAGCGTTCTGTTCAGAATGACTGACAAACCTTCTGTGTCTGCGGCACGGAGGGTTTTCTTGTTTAAAGGTTGTCATCCAAAATCTATAAGGAGGAAACCATTCATGGCAAAAGTGGAACTGAAAAGACCGATCGTAGAAGAGATTTCTGCAAATCTGGAAGGCGCTGCCGGTGTTGTTCTGGTTGACCACTGTGGTCTGACCGTTGAGCAGGATACACAGCTCCGCAGACAGATGAGAGCAGAAGGCATCGTCTACAAGGTTTACAAAAACACCATGCTGAACTTTGCGATCAAGGGAACGGAGTTCGAGCCGCTGGCACAGCATCTGGAAGGACCGTCCGCTGTTGCGATCTCCAAGACGGATGCGACTGCTCCGGCAAGGATCGTTGCGAATTTTGCAAAGACAGCGAATAAGCTTGAGATCAAAGCAGGTATCGTGGAAGGCAATTATTATGATGCCGAGGGAATGTCTGCGATTGCGAGCATTCCGTCCAGAGAAGTACTTCTGGGAAGACTTCTTGGCAGCATGAACAGCCCGATTGCGAACTTTGCACGCGTCATCAATCAGATTGCGGAAAAAGAAGCATAAGATACTGTATGGCCCCATGAGGGTAAAAGCAGCGTCCGGCATGACAGAAGCCGGAATCATCAGAGAAAGATCATATTACTATTACAATTGGAGGTAAATAAAATGGCAAAATTAACGACTGCAGAATTTATTGATGCAATTAAAGAGCTGACCGTATTAGAGCTGAATGAGCTGGTAAAAGCCTGCGAGGAAGAGTTTGGCGTATCCGCAGCAGCAGGTGTTGTTGTTGCAGCAGCAGGCGCAGAAGCAGCACAGGAAGAAGAGAAGGATTCCTTCGATGTTGAGCTGACTGAGATCGGACCGAACAAGGTTAAGGTTATTAAAGTGGTACGTGAAGCTACCGGTCTTGGCCTGAAAGAGGCAAAAGCGGTAGTTGACAATGCTCCGAAGATCGTAAAAGAGGGTGCATCCAAGGCTGAGGCTGAAGAGCTTAAGGCGAAACTGGAAGGCGAAGGCGCTAAGGTTACCCTGAAATAATCAGGCAGAAGTTCGAGGGATATCGCATGAGCGGTATCCCTTTTTCTTATCATTAGTCGTTTCCGAATTATGGAAAATTTTCATTGACGCGGCAGAAAACTTGTGGTATTATGTAAAATGCACTATTGTGGTAAGGTATGCGCAAAGCCTTGCCTGGTTTTGTTATGGCTTTATCGGAACACGTAGTTATTAAAATATAAGGGGTGAAATGTCAATGGAAAAGAACAGAATTAAACCTGTCAAATCCGGCAAAAGCAGCCGAATGAGCTACTCAAGGAAGAGGGAAGTCCTTGAGATGCCGAATTTGATAGAGGTCCAGAGAGATTCCTACCAGTGGTTTTTGGACGAAGGACTTCGCGAAGCATTTGCGGATATTTCTCCGATCACGGACTACAGCGGGAAGCTGAGCCTGGAGTTCACGGACTTTACACTGGAGAAAGAGAATGCAAAGAATACGATCGAGAAGTGTAAAGAACGTGATGCTACCTATGCAGCTCCTTTGAGAGTGAGAGTGCGTCTTTACAACAAAGAGACCGACGAGATCAACGAACATGAGATATTCATGGGCGATCTGCCTCTGATGACAGAGACCGGTACCTTCGTAATCAACGGAGCGGAGCGTGTCATAGTCAGCCAGTTGGTGCGTTCCCCCGGCATCTACTATGGTATCGACCATGATAAGGTTGGCAAGCTTCTGTTCTCCTGTACTGTCATTCCAAACCGCGGTGCGTGGCTGGAATATGAGACAGATTCCAATGACGTATTCTACGTTCGCGTTGACAGAACCCGTAAAGTGCCGATTACTGTTCTGATTCGTGCCCTGGGATATGGTACGAATGCAGAGATCTTGGAGCTGTTTGGGGATGAACCGAAGATCGTGGCATCCCTTGCAAAGGACACTGCCGAGAGCTATCAGGAAGGACTTCTGGAATTATATAAGAAGATTCGTCCGGGTGAACCGCTTGCAGTGGAGAGCGCAGAGAGCCTGATCACCGGGATGTTCTTTGATCCAAGAAGATATGATTTGGCGAAAGTCGGCCGTTATAAATTCAACAAAAAGCTTTCTCTGAAGAACCGTATCCGTGGTCATGTACTGGCGGAGGATGTGGTAGATGTATCGACCGGAGAAGTGCTGGCGGAAGCAGGCACGAAGGTGGATGCGGATCTGGCAACGGAGCTGCAGGATTCCGGAATCGCGTATGTATGGATTCAGGGAGAAGCCTCCGGAGAAGAGCGGAAGATCAAGGTGCTCACGAACCGCATGGTCGATCTGAAGAAATATGTGGACTGCGACCCGAAGGAACTGGGAATCAAGGAGATGGTATATTATCCGGTGCTGGAAAAGCTCATGGAAGAATATACAGATCCGGAAGAACTAAAGGAAGCGATTCACAGAGAAGCTGTGGAGCTGGTTCCGAAGCACATTACGAAGGATGACATTCTGGCATCCATTAACTATAATATGCATCTGGAGTATGGTATGGGCAACAAGGATGACATCGATCATCTGGGTAACCGCCGTATCCGCGCAGTTGGCGAACTGCTCCAGAATCAGTACCGGATCGGTCTCTCCCGTCTGGAGAGAGTGGTACGGGAACGTATGACGACACAGGACACGGAGGGAATCTCTCCGCAGTCCCTGATCAATATTAAGCCGGTGACAGCAGCCGTGAAGGAATTCTTTGGTTCTTCCCAGCTGTCCCAGTTCATGGATCAGAATAACCCGCTGGGTGAGTTGACCCATAAGAGACGTCTGTCCGCATTGGGACCGGGCGGACTGTCCCGTGACCGTGCAGGATTCGAGGTCCGTGACGTGCATTATTCCCATTATGGAAGAATGTGTCCCATCGAGACCCCTGAGGGTCCGAACATCGGTCTGATCAACTCCCTTGCATGCTATGCGAGGATCAACGAATACGGCTTTGTGGAAGCCCCGTACCGTAAGATCGACAAGAGCGATCCGAAGAATCCGCGGGTAACCGAAGAGGTCGTCTATATGACAGCGGACGAAGAGGATAACTACCATGTGGCGCAGGCAAATGAGCCGTTGGATGAGAATGGGTATTTTGTCCGCAACAACGTATCCGGCCGTTACCGTGAAGAGACACAGGAATATGAGAAGACCATGTTTGATTTCATGGACGTGTCTCCGAAGATGGTGTTCTCTGTGGCGACTGCTCTGATCCCGTTCCTGGAGAACGACGACGCGAACCGTGCCCTGATGGGTTCCAACATGCAGCGTCAGGCAGTGCCGTTGATGATGACCGAGGCACCCGTAGTCGGTACCGGTATGGAAGAGAAGACGGCAGTAGACTCCGGTGTGTGTGTGATCGCGAAGAATTGCGGCGTGGTAGAACGCGCGGTATCCAATGAGATCGTGGTACGTCAGGACAATGGGGTCCGTGACACTTATCATCTGACGAAATTCACAAGGAGTAACCAGAGCAACTGCTACAACCAGAGACCCATGGTATTCAAGGGGGACCGGGTGGAAGCAGGTCAGGTGATCGCAGACGGACCATCAACATCCAATGGCGAGATCGCCCTTGGAAAAAACCCGCTTATCGGATTTATGACCTGGGAAGGTTATAACTACGAGGATGCGGTACTGTTAAGTGAAAGACTGGTTATGGATGATGTGTATACATCCATCCATATTGAAGAATATGAAGCAGAGGCCCGTGACACGAAGCTGGGACCGGAAGAGATCACCAGAGATGTGCCGGGTGTCGGTGATGAGGCGCTGAAGGATCTGGACAGCAGAGGCATCATTCGTGTAGGTGCGGAGGTCCGCGCCGGTGATATCCTGGTCGGCAAGGTGACCCCGAAGGGCGAGACCGAGCTGACGGCGGAAGAGCGGCTCCTGCGCGCGATTTTCGGTGAGAAGGCAAGAGAGGTACGTGATACTTCCTTAAAGGTGCCTCACGGCGAATATGGTATCGTTGTGGATGCCAAGGTATTTACCAGAGAAAACGGGGATGAACTGTCTCCGGGTGTCAACCAGGCCGTGCGTATCTATATCGCGCAGAAGAGAAAGATCTCGGTGGGTGACAAGATGGCAGGCCGTCATGGTAATAAAGGTGTGGTCTCCCGTGTGCTGCCGGTGGAGGATATGCCGTTCCTTCCCAACGGACGCCCGCTGGATATCGTGCTGAACCCTCTGGGTGTGCCGTCCCGTATGAACATCGGACAGGTTCTGGAGATTCACTTAAGCCTTGCGGCAAAGGCGCTTGGGTTTAACGTAGCGACTCCGGTCTTTGACGGTGCAAATGAAAATGATATTATGGATACTCTGGATCTGGCGAATGATTATGTCAACCTGGATTGGAGTGAATTTAAAGCAAAACATGAACAGGAGCTGCTTCCGGAAGTGATGGATTATCTGTATGAGAATAGAGAGCACCGGAAACTTTGGAAGGGCGTGCCCATCTCCCGCGACGGAAAGGTACGTCTGAGGGATGGACGGACCGGCGAATATTTCGATAGCCCGGTTACGATCGGACACATGCATTACCTGAAGCTCCATCATCTGGTAGACGACAAGATCCATGCTCGTTCTACCGGACCATATTCTCTGGTTACTCAGCAGCCTCTGGGCGGTAAAGCGCAGTTCGGCGGTCAGCGTTTCGGAGAGATGGAGGTATGGGCGCTGGAGGCATATGGCGCTTCCTATACCCTGCAGGAGATCCTGACGGTCAAGTCGGATGATGTCATCGGACGTGTAAAGACCTACGAAGCGATTATCAAGGGAGATAACATTCCGGAATCCGGTATTCCGGAGTCCTTTAAGGTACTGTTAAAAGAACTGCAGTCTCTCGGACTGGATGTACGCGTGCTCAGAGATGACAACACGGAAGTGGAGATCATGGAGAGCAGTGAGTACGGGGATGTGGATATCCGTTCTATCCTGGAGAGCGACAGCAGACGTTATCGGAATGAGGAAAATGAGTCTCT
Source organism: uncultured Clostridiaceae bacterium (assembly GCA_947175375.1). Classification (GTDB taxonomy): domain Bacteria; phylum Bacillota; class Clostridia; order Lachnospirales; family Lachnospiraceae; genus Hominiventricola. The sequence goes on from CAMWMT010000113.1 coordinate 5,112, forward strand.
GGGTTCCTATGGCTACAGCAAACAGGAATTCGAAGGAGGCGAACTGGTAGACGTGGAGGAGGACAGCACAGAGGAAGAGGATCTGGATACGGATACCGATACCCTGGATCTGGACGAAGAGAATGATTTTGAATAGAGGAGGTGCCGTTCATGCCGGAAACAACGAATAATGAGGCCTATCAGCCGATGACCTTTGATGCGATCAAGATCGGCCTTGCATCCCCGGAGACTATCCGCGAGTGGTCCAGGGGAGAGGTGAAAAAACCTGAGACGATCAATTACAGGACATTAAAGCCTGAGAAGGATGGTCTGTTCTGTGAGCGCATTTTTGGACCAAGCAAGGACTGGGAGTGCCATTGCGGTAAATACAAGAAGATCAGATATAAAGGTGTTGTCTGCGACCGCTGCGGTGTAGAAGTCACAAAATCGAACGTGCGCCGTGAACGTATGGGACATATCCAGTTGGCAGCTCCGGTATCCCATATCTGGTATTTTAAAGGAATTCCCAGCCGTATGGGACTGATCCTGGACCTGTCTCCGAGAACGCTGGAGAAGGTGCTGTATTTTGCTTCCTATATCGTACTGGATCCTGGAAAGACAGAGCTTCTGTACAAGCAGGTGTTGTCTGAAAAAGAGTACCAGGACATGAGAGAAAAATATCCGGAACCCGGCGCTTTCCGTGTGGGTATGGGCGCGGAGTCCGTGAAGGAGCTTCTGCAGGCCATTGATCTGGAGAAGGATTCCGAAGAACTGAAAGCAGGACTGAAAAACGCATCCGGACAGAAGCGGGCGCGTATCATCAAGAGACTGGAAGTCGTGGAAGCATTCCGCGGTTCTGGTAATAAACCGGAATGGATGATCATGGATGCGATCCCGGTCATCCCGCCGGATCTGCGTCCGATGGTGCAGCTGGACGGCGGCCGTTTCGCCACCTCGGACCTGAACGATCTGTACAGACGGATCATCAACCGTAATAACCGTCTGCAGAGACTTCTGGATCTGGGCGCTCCGGACATTATCGTGCGTAATGAGAAGCGTATGCTGCAGGAAGCAGTGGACGCATTGATTGATAACGGAAGAAGAGGCCGTCCGGTCACCGGACCCGGCAACCGGGCATTAAAATCACTGTCCGATATGCTGAAAGGAAAATCCGGCCGTTTCCGCCAGAACCTGCTGGGAAAACGTGTGGATTATTCCGGCCGTTCAGTTATCGTCGTGGGACCAGAGCTGAAGATCTATCAGTGTGGTCTTCCGAAGGAGATGGCGATCGAGCTGTTCAAACCTTTCGTTATGAAAGAACTGGTGGCAAATGGCGCTGCGCACAATATCAAGAGCGCTAAGAAAATGGTAGAACGCCTGCAGACCGAAGTATGGGATGTGCTGGAGGAAGTAATCAAAGAGCATCCGGTTATGCTGAACCGTGCTCCTACCCTGCACAGACTGGGCATCCAGGCATTCGAGCCGATTCTGGTAGAGGGTAAGGCGATCAAGCTGCATCCACTGGTATGTACCGCATTCAATGCGGACTTCGACGGCGACCAGATGGCGGTCCATCTGCCTCTGTCGGTGGAAGCGCAGGCAGAGTGCCGTTTCCTCCTGCTCTCTCCGAATAACCTGCTGAAGCCGTCTGACGGCGGTCCGGTGGCAGTGCCTTCGCAGGATATGGTGCTTGGAATCTATTATCTGACGCAGGAGAGACCTGGAGCCCTCGGCGAAGGCAAAGCATTCAAGAATGTCAATGAAGCGATCCTGGCCTATGAAAACGGTTCTCTGACGCTTCAGAGCCGGATCAAGGTTCGTGTTACGAAGAAGATGCCGGACGGAACCTGGCTGCAGAATACGGAAGAATCTACTCTGGGACGTTTTATCTTCAATGAGATCCTGCCTCAGGACCTTGGCTTTGTAGACCGGACCATCCCGGGCAATGAGCTGAAGCCGGAAGTGGATTTCCACGTAGGTAAGAAAGGATTAAAGCAGATCCTTGAGAAAGTCATCAATACCCACGGCGCGACCCGGACGGCTGAAGTGCTGGACGATATCAAAGCCATGGGATATAAATATTCCACCCGGGCAGCCATGACCGTATCCATCTCGGATATGACCGTGCCGCCGGAAAAACCGGAGCTGATCAAAAACGCGCAGGATACCGTGGATAAGATCACCCGTAACTACAAGCGCGGTAAGATCACGGAGGAAGAGCGTTATAAAGAGGTCGTGGAGACGTGGAAGGAGACGGATGCGAAGCTCACCAAAGCGCTTCTGGAAGGCCTTGATAAATACAACAATATCTTTATGATGGCGGATTCCGGAGCACGTGGTTCCGATAAGCAGATCAAGCAGCTGGCCGGCATGCGCGGACTGATGGCGGATACTACCGGTCATACGATCGAGCTGCCGATCAAATCCAATTTCCGCGAGGGACTGGACGTACTGGAATACTTCATGTCTGCACACGGAGCCCGCAAGGGTCTGTCCGATACGGCACTTCGTACCGCAGACTCCGGTTATCTGACCAGACGTCTGGTGGATGTCTCTCAGGAACTGATCGTTCGTGAGACGGACTGTAACGAAGGTAAGGATACCG
>CAMWMT010000114.1 GCA_947175375.1 uncultured Clostridiaceae bacterium
ATATTTATCCATAAAAATCTGATTTGTATTTGACGGAAAATAAATCTCTGCAGGAAAAGCTGAAACAGTGGACACAGGAGGAAAACGGCAGTGAGTGATATGAAATTCAAATTCACGATCCAACCCTACCAGACTGAGGCTGTGGAAAGTGTGACAAATGTCTTTGCAGGACAGCCTTTCAATGACCGTTTTACTTATCGCAGGGACATTCAGATCGAGCGTGATGTCACGAACTGGATGATGACGGATGAAGAATTGTACATGGGATTCGCTAATGCGAAGGTACTGCTTGATTCTGACCAGCTGCTTGAAAATATCCGTAGGATTCAGGCGCGTAATAATATCAGGCTCGCAAATACCGTTGTTTCGAATGGTCTTGGTGTCTGTTCTCTTGATGTGGAGATGGAGACAGGTACAGGTAAAACCTATGTTTATATCAAAACAATGTTCGAACTGAACAAGCAGTATGGCTGGAGTAAATTTATCGTAGTTGTTCCAAGTATTGCTATCCGTGAGGGTGTTTACAAGAGTTTTGAAACCATGCAGGAGCACTTCATGGAGTATTATGGAAAGAAAGCACGTTTTTTTATATACGACTCAAAAAATTTAGCTCAGATTGACAATTTCAGCCAGAGTGCGGATATCAGTGTTATGATCATTAATATTCAGGCATTTAATGCCCGTGGAAAAGATGCAAGACGTATCCGTACGGAACTGGATGATTTTGGTAGCAGAAAGCCGATAGACGTGATCAAAGCCAACCGCCCGATCGTAATTCTGGATGAACCTCAGAAAATGGGAGGAACTGCCACACAGGAAAGTCTGAAAGAATTTAATCCATTGTTCTGCCTGAATTATTCTGCAACGCACAAGCAGCACCATACGCTTGTCTATGTGCTGGATGCATTGGATGCTTATAATAAGCGACTGGTCAAGAAGATAGAAGTAAAAGGTTTTGATATCAAAAATCTACGTGGCACAGACAGATATCTTTTCCTTGAAGCAATTGTCATATCCCCGAAAAAACCGCCAATGGCCCGTATTGAATTTGAAATCGGCTATAGCAGATCCATTAATCGTGAGACAAGAGTGGTGGGTGTGGATGATGATCTTTTTGCACTTTCCAAAAATATGGAGCAATACCGGGGATTTCGTATCAATGAGATTGACCCAATTCGGGGAACTGTGTCATTTACCAATGGTGAGATGATTCATGCCGGTGAAGTGGTCGGCGATGTTTCCGAGGCAGATTTAAGACGGGTACAGATCCGGGAGACGATCCGTTCTCATTTTGAAAAGGAAAAAGAGCTGTTCTTAAAAGGCATCAAAGTACTATCTCTCTTTTTTATTGATGAGGTGGCAAAGTACCGAAAGTATGATGAAAGTGGTAATGAAATGAATTCGGAGTATGGAGAGGTCTTTGAGCAGGAATATGTGGATATTCTGAATGAGTATCTTACCTTGTTCAACACACCGTATGAGCAGTATCTGCGTAAGATCGAAGTGCATCAGACACATGCTGGATATTTCAGTATTGACAAAAAAGGGCGTAAAGTTGACAGTTCCATCAAACGCGGCAGAGATGAAAGCGATGATATATCCGCTTATGATCTGATTCTTAAAGACAAGGAAAAGCTGTTGTCTTTCGATAATCCTGTTCGTTTTATCTTCTCTCACTCAGCATTGAGAGAAGGATGGGATAATCCAAATGTTTTTCAAATCTGTACCCTGAAGCATGGCGGCAGTTCTCCAACACAGAAGCGGCAGGAAGTAGGAAGAGGGTTAAGGCTTTGCGTAAACCAGAATGGCGACCGTATGGATTCCGATATTTTGGGAAGTCAGGTTCAGCAGATCAATCAGCTTACAGTGATTGCATCGGATGGGTATAAAGATTTTGTCGCAGATCTGCAGCAGGGCATTCGCGATGATTTGTATGAGCGTCCAACAAAAGCCACGGCCGAATACTTTATTGGGAAAACACTTACGGTCAGCGGCAATGAAATTGCAATTTCTGATAAGCAGGGAAGAGATATTTACCGATATCTTATACGGAATGATTACATAGATGATGACGATCGTGTAACGGATCAGTATCGGGCAGATCTGGCAAATGGTGTGCTTGCAAAGCTGCCGGAAAGCTGTAAAGATATTTCGGAGGGCGTTCATGCGCTTATCCAGAGCATCTTTGATGAACACGCACTGGATGGTATGATCAGCAACGGGCATGAAACAAAAATTCAGGAAAATGCCCTGAATGACAATTTCTATAAGAAAGAGTTTCAGACACTCTGGAATTATATCAATCATAAGTATGCCTATACCGTCGAGTTTGACAGTGACGAATTGATCCGAAAAGCAATCGATCATATAGACGACAAGATGTTTGTGGCAAAGCTGCAATATACTGTGACAACTGGCGAGCAGGGCAGCGACTGGAATTCTGATAAATTGAAAGTCGGAGCGGGATTTATAGCTGAAAAAAGCCAGACTTATACCCTGGAGCGTTCCGGAGGGAGTCTTGTAAAATATGATCTGGTAGGTAAGATTGCCGAAGGTGCAAAACTGACAAGAAGATCAGCAGCAAGAATTCTTTCGGGAATAAAACCATATACATTTGCCATGTTCAAAAATAATCCGGAAGAATTCATCGCAAAAGCGATTCGGTTGATCAATGAGCAGAAAGCGACTATGATTGTGGAACAGATTACATATAATCAAACGGATGGTTGTTATGATGTAAATATTTTTACTGCTGAGAAAAATACAGATTTTTCAAAAGCATACCGGGCTAAAAAGAATGTACAGGATTATGTGTTTACAGATGGATATGCAAAGGATGGTCAAAGTATAGAACGCAGGTTTGCGGAAGATATGGATCTGGCAGATGAGGTATGTGTATATGCCAAGCTGCCAAAAGGCTTTTCTATCCCTACGCCTGTTGGCAATTATTCACCGGACTGGGCGATTGCTTTTCATAAAGGGACAGTAAAACATATTTTCTTTATTGCAGAGACAAAAGGAACTATGGAGACGCTGAATCTGAAACCCATTGAAAAGGCAAAGATTGACTGTGCAAAGAAATTGTTTGGAAATCTTTCCGGAAAAGATGTTGTTTATGACTGCGTAGACAGCTATCAGCATCTGCTGGATATCATGGGAAGTCTGTAAGTGCAGCAGTAAAATGCCGGTGCCGGTTTTACTTTGAATAGACCGACACCGGCATTTTGTGGCTAATGCGAACGACGATCCTGCCCGAACAGGAACGGTTCTGAAAAGCTATGGTTAAAGAATTCGATTAGCGGTCCCATAAAGAACGCAGTGATCAGCGTGCCGACACCGGGTAGCAGGCCGGACAGGGTCCCGATGATGACACAGAGCAGATCACAACCGATCCGGACGAATCGGAACGGAATCTTCCGGCTGTCAGCGATCACGATGGGGATCGCATCGTATACGGAGACACCCAGGTTGGAAGTCATGTACAGCGAAGAAGCAAAGCACATGACGAGTACAGCAACAGCGAGGAACACGATCCGAAGCGCCATCGAGGGAGCCGGAGCAAACCGGTTGATCACCGCACAGGAAAAATCCACGATATACCCGGTCAGGAACATGTTGACCAGAGTCGCCGCTCCCATACATCTTCTGGCAATGAAAAGATCCGGAAGTAGCATCAGTCCGCTCAATATCATGTAATAGAAGCCATAGGAGACATGCGTCTCAAAAAAATGCCCCCAGATGCCCTGTGCAAAGCACTGGAAAGGATCCACGCCGAACTGTGAACATTTAAAAAAGCCGACAGCGATGGCACACAGTGTCACGCCGGCCGTAGTCATGAAGATACGCTTTTTAAAATTTTCCGGAATATTCATGTTTTTCGATCTCCTTTGTCTGATATCATATAGGAGCGTTGCAAAATGCTTCTGGTCCATGTGTCCGGCACTCGTATGGAATGATCAGACAGGATTATATTTTGCAGCACCCTTGAAGAAACGAATCTATGATATCACGTCTTCCGGAAAATGTCATGAATATTTTTTACATATTTTACCAGACGTGTCGGGATGTGTTCAGTGACCGGTAAGTGAAAGCAATGGCAGCTTTTGATGAATTTTTACATGGAATATAAAACGTGAATTCCTGAAATCAATCTCTTGTATATTGCCCTTAATTGGTATATACTGATTGCTATACAGTTTTGTGTATTTCTCACAAAACATCGATCCATGTGCCGTTTATCATGCTTTTGCGGCAATTTTCAAACACCAAATAAATACATTGATAAAAAGGACAGGAAGAAAATGAGAGAGAGACGAAGAATGCAGATATTGGATGCGCGGAGTGTAAAACGAATGATCGCCCTGGCGGCATGCCTGGTGCTTCTTTTATCGAATGTTGTGATCGCGGAGGCAACAGAGACGGCGGAATCGGATAATAATAGAACCGTGAAAGTTGGGATTTTCCAATTTGATGGTTATCATATGGAAGCGGACAACGGTGTATATACAGGATATGGCGTGGAATTACTGAACTACATTTCTCAGTATTCACACCTGAATTTTGAATTCGTCGGATATGATAAATCCTGGGAGGATATGCAGACCATGCTGGATAACGGCGAGATCGACATGGTGACATCTGCCAGGAAAACACCTCTCAGGGAACAGAAATACGGATTTTCGCTGCCGGTCGGGAGGAACAGCACCCTTCTGACCATCCAGACAAATAATACCAGCCTGCACTCCGGTGATTATGCTACCTATAACGATATGCTGGTGGGCATCCTGACCGGGAGCAGCCAGAATCAGAGCCTTGCGGATTTCGCAGAACTGAAAGGTTTCTCCTATCGGACAAAAGAATATTCGGACAGCGTGCAGATGGCGAAGGATTTGCAGAACGGAGAGATCGATGCCATTCTTTCCAGCAATCTGCGGAAATCGGACAATGAAAATACACTGGATGTGATCGAAACAGATTACTTTTATGCCATTGTACGAAAAGACGATAGGGATCTTCTGGATGAAGTCGATTACGCAATTAACCAGATGAACATCCATGAAGGAAACTGGATGGATAACCTGTATTATAAATATTATGCGCCTGTCTACTCCTCCGCTTTATCATTTACGGAGAGGGAACGGGCTTATATTCAGGATGTGGTTTCCGGAAACAAGAAGATCACGGTTACGTCCATGAGTGATCGCAGGCCTTATTCTTATGTGGAGGATGGTGAATTAAAGGGCATCATGCCGGAATATTTTGCCGAGATCATGGAGTGGGCCGGACTGCCTTATGAAATGGTAGTTCCAAAGGATCGGGCAGAGTATTATGATCTGGCGAATCATAACGGCGTTGATGTGGTTATTGACTGGCGGCAGCCCCTTTCCAGAACGGAAGGTAGCCAGAACAATGGATTTTGTACAGAATCTTATATGAACACTGGTATCGCACTTGTGACCAGAAAAGATTTCAACGGTGAGATCTCTACGGTAGCAGTGGCAGATGTGCAGGGTGAGGCACCCATTGAGCAGGATGTCATTGGAGATGCACGAGTTGTCAGTTATCCGACCAGAGAAAGCGCTTTTCAGGCTGTTCTGGATAGGGATGTGGATGCGACATATGCCTATATTTATACCGCGCAGCTTTTTGTAAACAACGATTCTACGAATTCACTGCGGTTTAATATTATCAATTCCACGCGTTTTGACTTTAAGATGTATGTCAGAAGCAGCAGCGACCACGAGCTGGTTACCATACTGAATAAATGTATTCAGCAGATGCCGGACGATTCTATGAATCAGTTCATTACGAAGTATACTTCGAACACACCCGAGAATATATCGTTTACCGAATATATGCAGGCCCATCCGGAGGTCTTGATCCTGGTATCTTTGCTGGCCGCTGCTGCTTTTGGAATAATGATTGCCCTGTTTCTGCGATCCCAGTGGAACAGAAGACTTTTTGACACTACAGAGCGCGCAAACAAAAAGCTGGAAGAGCAGCTCACCATCGTCCGTATCCTGAGCCGTGATTATCTTAATGTCTATGCGATTGATGTCAGTAGCTCAGCGCTCCGGCCTATAAAGATGACGGGATATGGAAGCGCATTTTCAGAACTGGATCCACAGAAAGAATATCACTATGCTGAGTTCATGCAACAGTATATTGAAACGTGTGTTCTTCCTGAAGACCAGCAGTATCTGACGGAAGCCGTTTCTCTGGAAAGAATAGTGGAACAGCTAAATTCCAATACAGAGTATTCCGGGACTTATCGATTGTTGATTGATGACGAAGTGCATACGTACCAGTTTACTTATGCTGCCTATTCGACGCCAGCTGAGAACGGTCAGAACAGTAATGACTTTATCCTTGCCGGATTCCGGAGTATTGACGAGATTGTCCGCAGAGAACGGGAGCAAAAAGAGATTCTGGAGACTGCCCTTGCGGAAGCGCAGCGTGCCAATATTGCCAAAACAACTTTCCTGAACAACATGTCCCATGATATCCGGACACCGATGAACGCGATCATTGGTTTTGCATCTCTGGCGTTCAAACATATCGGCAACCAGGAGCAGGTAAAAGATTATCTTGGAAAGATCCTTACCTCCAGCAAGCATCTGCTGAGTCTGATCAATGATATCCTGGATATGAGCCGCATTGAAAGCGGAAAGGTCCAGATTGAAGAAAAAGAGGCCAGCCTCCCGGAGATCATGCATGATCTGAAAACTATTGTGCAGGCTGATGTGACAGCGAAACAGCTTTCTTTCCATGTGGATACGCTGGATGTCACCAATGAGATGATCATCTGTGACAGGCTCCGCCTGAACCAGGTACTTTTGAATATCTTAAGCAATGCCATGAAATACACTAAACCTGGCGGGACAGTCAGCCTCCGTGTAATTCAGACAGATGATGCACCGGAGGGATATGCTTCGTATGAGTTCCGGATCAGGGATACCGGTATCGGCATGAGCAAAGAATTCCTGAAACACCTGTTTGAGCCTTTCGAACGGGAGCGGACGAGTACCGTCAGCGGAATCCAGGGAACGGGCCTAGGACTTGCCATTACCAAAAATATCGTGGATATGATGAATGGAACGATCACAGTGTCCAGTGAAGAGGGGTATGGATCGGAGTTCGTGGTATCCTTCCGGTTCCGTGTAAAAGGCGATACAGACGATACGGAGTATATGGAGAAATTGGCAGACCAGCGGGCACTGGTCGTAGACGATGATGTCCATACCTGCACCAGCGTGAGCAAGATGCTTACCGCCATTGGTATGCGTCCAGACTGGACAACGAGAGGAGAGGAAGCCTCTATCCGTGCAGAATTTGCCCTGGAACAGAACGATCCTTTCAACGTGATATTGATCGACTGGATGCTTCCGGATCTCAACGGAATCGAGACGGCGCGCCGTCTGCGTCGGATTGTTGGGAACGATCCCATCATCATTATTATTACTGCATATGACTGGTCTGATATTGAAGAAGAAGCAAAAGAGGCAGGTGTCACGGCGTTCTGTTCCAAGCCGTTGTTCTTATCTGAACTGAGAACTATCCTGACGGCGCCCTACAGAAAGCAGGAAGAGGCAGCGGAAGGATTAATGAAGGAACAATTTCTTCTTGGTAAAAAGGTCCTTCTGGTAGAGGAC
>CAMWMT010000115.1 GCA_947175375.1 uncultured Clostridiaceae bacterium
CGGCATTCGCCATTCGCCTTAGTCTCGTGGGCTCGGAGTTGTGTATACGAGACAGAGACCGAGGTGAGGTAAGAGCGATCCTCGGAGGAAACGGTTCCGGTAAATCCACACTGGCGAAAATCGTTGGAGGTCTGGTTGCCAAGAACCAGGGAGATATCACGCTGGACGGGGCGAAGATAGATTTTCAGTCGCCAAAGGATGCCAAGAAAAATCATGTGATCATGACCAGCCAGGAGCTGAGTCTGTTCGGCAATCTGACGGTGGAAGAAAATATTTGTATCTGTGACCTTCCGAAGACTGCGGTCTTTACAAACCGGAAAGGAATGAAGGAAAAGGCTCTGGAAGTGTTGAAGACGATGAAGCTGGAATCTCTGATGGGCAAAAAGGTGTCAGAGCTGGCGGCCAATCAGCAGTATATGGTAGAGCTTGCAAAAGCGCTGGTGCAGGATCCGCAGATTCTGCTGGTGGATGAGATCACATCCGCTCTCTACCGGGAAGATGTGGATATCGTATGCAATATTCTAGCGGAATTAAAGAAAAAAGGATGTATTATCCTGTTTATCTCCCATCGTATGGCGGAACTTTATGCGATCTGTGACAGTGTGACGATCATGAGAAATGGCGAGACACTTGGCACTTATCCGATGCAGGAGAAGACAGAGGATGAACTTTTGTCTCTGATGGTAGGCGCGAAGATCGAATCCTATCACGGAGAAGGAAAACATAAAGAAAAAACAGAAAAAGACGTGTTTATCCGAGCACCTCATATCCGGATTCCATCTTACGGGACAGAGGAGTCTCTGGAGATCGGCAAGGGAGAGATCATCGGTGTGGCAGGCCTTCAGGGGCATGGACAGACCGATCTGCTCCGGTCTCTGTATGGTATGTACGGGGAGATCCGGATCGAGAAAGACGGAAAACAGTTATCGATACATAATCCGAAACAGGCGGTATCAGAAGGCTTCGCATTTATCTCCGGCGACCGGGAAAAAGACGGAACTTTCCGGGAGAGAAATCTTACAGAGAATCTTTCCGCAGTTCAGGAATTGGTGAAGCATCAGAAGATGGGCAGCATCAGGGAGATCCTGGATGGGTTCCATGTCCGGTACGATAACCAGGGTCAGCTGATCACGGCACTGTCCGGAGGAAATCAGCAGAAGATCGTGGTTGGAAGATGGCTTTGTGCAAAACCGACGCTGCTTCTGGCAGACGATCCTTCCAAAGGAATTGATGTAAAAGCAAGGAACGATCTGCATCAGGAGTTTGCAAAACTGGCAGAACAGGGCAATGCAGTCCTCATGATCTCCAGTGATGACGATGAGCTGGTCAATATCACATCTATGGTGGATAATTCCAGAGTAATCGTCATGTATGAAGGACATATATCGGCAGTTCTCGAAGGAGATGCTATCAGCAGAGAGAATATATCAGCGGCAGCGATGCCTGTGAATGCGATACCAGAGGAAGGAGAGGTGAACTAAGATATGGAACAATTCAAAAAAGTGACCAGATGGAGTGCGTTTCCATCCCTGCTCCTGTTTCTTGTATTTCTCATTATTAACAGTGTTATAACCGGCAATTTCAGCATTTCCTTCTTTGAGTCCTTTCTCACGACCAATGCAGCAGCGATCTGCGTGGCCATCGGTGTCACGGCGACGATTCTGGTAGCCGGCACGGATATCTCCCTTGGCTCGATCGTCTCTCTGGTCAATGTGGTAATTGTAACTCTCTGTGAAAAAGGGTATTCGGTGCCGACAGCAGCCCTGATCGCGTTTGGATGCGCGGTGTTGTGTGGTATGGTCAACGGTTTTATTATCGGTGTCATGCGTGTGAATCCTCTTCTGACCACATTTGCTACTTCGACGGCATTCGGCGGAATCGCACTCTGGATTCTTCCGTATCCGGGAGGATATATCGACTACAGCTTCGGCGACTGGTATCTGGGCAATATGCTGGGATTTATTCCGACGCCTGTTGCACTGATTCTGATCCTGATTTTTATATGGACGGTCTTTACGAAGCTGCCCTCCGGACTGCATCTGTATGCGTTAGGTAAAGATGTGAAAAAAGCATATGCTTCTGGTATTAACGTAACGTTTCTTCGGTTTTTTGTTCATACCTTTGCAGGAATTGCGGCAGGAATCGCAGGAATCTGTGTCAGTGCCAATACCTGTGCAGGAAGCCCGGTGGTTGGCGCCAGCATGAGTATGAACTCCATCGCGGCAGCCGTGATCGGCGGAGTATCCCTGAACGGCGGAATTGGTTCCATCTGGGGTGGTATCTTTGGCGCATGTTTCCTCAATATTCTGATTCTGATCGTTGTATCTGCGAACTTCAGTTCCGTAGTACAAAGTTTTATCCAGGGTCTGATTCTGCTGATCGGAGTGGTATTCTCTGTTATCGCAGCGGATAAAGAGCTGAGTGGAAAACTGAAAAGAATCTTTAAGGGAGGTGCAAAATAATGGAGAAATTAAAAAAACTTAATAATCCGTATCTTCCGGCAATCGTAGGTATTATCGCACTTTTGATTCTTGGACAGACGGTGACTTCCGGGTTCCTGTCCATGAACAATATTTCCAGTATTCTCATGACAACGGCGATTCTGACCATGGCTTCCATCGGGCAGGCGGTGGTTGTTATATCCGGTGACAGCGGACTGGATATGTCCATCGGCGCAGTGATGTCCATGACAGCTCTGTTCGGTCCCATGATTGTACTGGGTTCCGGCACGGTTTCCTTAATCGTTATGATACCGGCAGTCCTGATCATGGGCGGATGCGTAGGCCTCTTAAACGGCATCGGCGTCCGGGTCATCAAGATCGTTCCTCTGGTCATGACGCTGATTATGTCCAATGTGGTCAACGGATTTGCAATTATGATCACCAACGGACAGCCGTCCGTATCTGTAAGCAAAGAACTGCAGAGTATCTCCAGTGTTCTGGTAGGGCCGATCCGGTATCTGACAGCGATTGTTGTGATTCTTCTGATTGTTCTGGAGATTTATTTTCTGAGAAAGAGCCGCTACGGAAGAAGCCTGGTGCTGGTAGGAGATAATTACAATGCGGCGGAACTGTGCGGAATCAACAGTCAGAGAATTGTGATTCTTGCATATACTTTCGGCGGAGCGATGGCAGGACTTGCGGGACTGATGCTTGTAGGATATGCAGGAACTGCTCAGATGAATATGGCGGACAGTTATACGATGCTTTCGGTGGCAGCAGTCGTGATCGGCGGCACAAAGCTGACCGGCGGAAAAGGTTCCTTTATCGGCGGAGCATTGGGAGCGATGGTACTGATTTTGATCACCAACATTCTGCAGGCGCTGAATATGGCGGCGGGACTCCGGTCACTGATCCAGGGAATTATCCTGATCGCGATCCTGATGACCAACAGCCGCGCGCCAAAATTAAGGCAATAACAGGAAAGGACAAAGAGGCTTATGTATCGTGGAGTTGAACTTTGGACAAAGGCAATCACGAAAGACATGGTTCAGAAGAAGATCTCTGATCAGGAATCGATACTGACTTATCCGGATCTGGCAGAGAGTATATATGAGTCTTTTGCGAATACAGCCAGAAAGTTTCCTGAAAAGACGGCGGTCGTAGATAACTGGGGAAGAGCGTATACCTATGAGGATCTTCATCAAAAGACAGAAGTCTTTTCCCGGTGGTTATCACAGGAATTTGGAATCCGCCATGGAAGCCATACGGCAGTGATGATGTACAACAGTATTGAATTTTGCGTAACGTTTTTATCTTTAAATAAAATCGGTGCGGTCATGATTCCGCTCCCATCCAAGTACAGACAGAGTGAGATCCAGTCTCTGGTGGAAAAATCCGATGTGGAGTATGTGATCGTCGATGAGAAATTCTGTGATTATGTGGATGGTGGTCTTCCGGTCTGTGTGATACCGGACGGAACAAACGCTTATGCTCTGGATGGTTTTGTATGCAAAGAAAAGTCTGCTTTCCAGGAGAAGACAGGGGACTGTGTGACAGCCTCTGATCTGGCACTTCTGGTATTTACCTCGGGCACAACCTCTCAGAGCAAAGGCGTCATGATACGGAACTGCCAGATCATGCATGCCATTGAATCCTATCACAGGACACTGGGGATCACGGAGTCTGACCGGGCGATCATCCCGATCCCGATCTACCTGATCACGGGTCTGATCGCGATCTTTGGACTGATGATGCATGTGGGAGGAACCGTGTACTTGAATCAGTTTTTCGATGCCGGGCGGGTGCTGGAAGACATTCGTAAATACGAGATTACTTTTTTCCATGCATCGCCTACGGTATTCTCTCTGATTCTGAAACATGCGGATGAGCATTCTTCCCTTCCGTCTCTCCGGATGTTTGCCTGCGGCAGCAGCAATATGCCTCCGGCAAAGATACGGATGTTGCATTCCTGGCTGCCGGACTGTGAGTTCCGGACGATCTACGGGTTGACGGAGACGACTTCACCGGCGACCGTATATCCGATGGACGCCAACAAGAGTCCGTATATCGGTTCTTCTGGTATCCCGATCCCGGGTCTTTCCTTCCGGATTCTGGACCCGGAGGGGACAGAGCTTCCGGCGCTTGCGCAGGGGCAGGTCTGGGTGAAAGGAAGCAATATCACTTCAGCCTACTATAAGCTTGAGACGGATGCGATCCAGGATGGATGGCTGAATACCGGAGATATCGGGTATTTTAACGAGGAAGGCTATCTGTATATTGTGGACCGGGTAAAGGACATGATCAACCGGGGCGGGGAGAAGATCTGCAGTTTCGATGTGGAAAATGAGCTCTTGAATCTGGAGGGCGTCGAGGATGCCGCAGTTGTTGGTATTCCGGATGAGCTTTACGGAGAAGTTCCGGTTGCGGTCGTCAGATGTTCAAAAGATAACAGGTGGTCCGAAGAGGGATTGCGGAAAGAACTGAAAAAAAGAATGGCTGGATATAAAGTTCCTGTACATATTCGCTTTGTGGATGCGATTCCCGTTACAGAGAATATGAAGACAGATAAAAAACAGATTCGGCAGCTTTTTGATACAGAATCATAGAAGGAGGCGGTAATTAAATATGAAGAAACCGGTATTTGTAAGCGGCCAGGAAGCGGCTGCGATGATCAAAGACAACAGTACAGTGGCAACCATCGGCATGACTCTTGTGTCTGCCAGTGAGACAATCCTGAAAGCCATTGAAGCACGGTTCCTGGAGACAGGAAGTCCCAATCATCTGACACTGGTGCATTCCTGCGGACAGAGTGACAGGGACAGAGGAATCCAGCATTTTGCCCATGAGAACATGCTGGCGAAGATCATTGGAGGACATTGGGGGCTTCAGCCCAGAATGATGAAGCTGATTGCGGAAAATAAGATCCTGGCATACTGTATTCCGCAGGGACAGTTCGCACAGCTGTACAGAAGTATGGCAGGTGGTGAGCCTGGCAAGATCACAAAAGTCGGACTTGGGACTTTCATCGATCCGAGACTGGATGGCGGCAAGATGAATGAAGTCACGAAGGATGCCCCGGATATTGTGGAAGTCGTGGAGATCGGCGGCGAAGAGTATATGCGTTATAAGCCGATTCCGCTGGATTACTGTATCATTCGTGGAACCTACATAGATGAAAACGGAAACCTGTCCACAGAAGAAGAAGCCATGCAGCTGGAAGTGCTGTCCGCAGTCCTGGCATGTAAGAAATTCGGCGGAAAAGTCATCGCACAGGCAAAATATAAAGTAGCTTCAGGAACGCTTCACTGTAAACGCGTGACGGTTCCCGGAATCTTTATCGATGCGGCAGTGATCTGTGACAATCCGGAAGAGGATCATCGTCAGACTCACAGCTTTGCCTTTGATCCTGCATACTGCGGAAATATCAAGGTGCCGGTGGAAGCATCTGAAATGCTGCCCCTTAATGTACGGAAACTGATTGGAAGAAGAGCGCTCATGGAACTGTCCATGGATGATGTGCTGAATGTGGGAACCGGCATTCCCAACGATGTGGTAGGACCGATCCTGGCAGAGGAACAGGTACAGGATGATGTAACGATCACAGTAGAGTCCGGTATCTACGGCGGTATTCCTATGGGCGGCGTGGACTTTGGAATCGCAAAAAATAATTTTGCTCTGCTTCGCCATGACGATCAGTTCGATTACTATAATGGAGCTGGTGTAGATGTGACCTTTATGGGTGCGGGAGAGTTGGATGCGGACGGAAATGTCAATGCGACCAGACTTGGACCAAATCCGACGGGAGCAGGCGGATTTATCGATATCACAACTAATGCAAAGCATGTAGTGTTCTGTTCTACTTTCACAGGAAAAGGACTGGACTGTTCTTTTGAGGATAACAAACTTCATATCAACAAAGAAGGCCAGCTGATCAAATGTGTGAAGAAGCTTCAGCAGATATCCTATAATGGAAAAATTGCCAGAGAAAAAGGGCAGAAGATGCACTATGTGACAGAGCGTGCGGTATTTGAGTTGAGACCGGAAGGATTGACGCTCATCGAGATCGCGCCTGGCATCGATCTTCAGACCCAGGTTCTGGATCTGATGGAATTCAAACCGTTGATCGCGTCGGATTTAAAAGAGATGGATCCGGCGATCTATAATACTGACGGTCCGTTTGGACTGAAAAACTATTTATAATCACATATCATTACAGGAGGAAAGAGAAAATGGGAAGATTGGATAACAAAGTAGCGATCGTAACAGGAGCAGGCAGAGGACTTGGAAAAGGCATCGCGATGCAGCTTGCAAAAGAGGGCGCAAAAGTAGTCGTGGCAGATATGGCTCCGGCAGATGATGTGGTAGCAGAGATCGAAGAAAAGGGCGGCGTGGCAGCAGCTTTCGGCGTAAACGTATCCAAACAGGATGAAGTAAAAGCGCTGGTAGAGTTTGCGGTAGAGAAATTCGGAACCCTGGATATCATGGTAAATAACGCCGGTATCAACAGAGATGGTATGTTGCACAAGATGCCGGTGGAGAACTGGGATATGGTCATCGCAGTGGACCTGACCGGAACCTTCTATGGTACACAGGAAGCAATCAAGTACATGAGACCGAGAGAAAGCGGACGAATCATCAATATCTCTTCCGGAAGCTGGCTTGGAAATATTGGCCAGGCAAACTATGCCGCAGCGAAAGCTGGTGTGGTCGGCCTTACAAAGACAGCAGCAAGGGAGAATGCGAAAAAAGGTATTACCTGTAACGTGATCTGCCCGGGATTCATCGAGACAGATATGACGGTGAAATTAAAAGAAGTAAACGGCGGTGCTGCATGGGACAGCATGGTTTCCCGCGTTCCCATGGGATACGCAGGTAAACCGTCAGATGTCGGCAAGCTGGTTGCTTTCCTGGCATCAGATGATGCAGCTTATATCACATCAGAGGTTATTAACTGCGGCGGCGGAATGATCGTATAGGAGGAAAAGGACAGATGAGCGAGTTGAAAGATGTAGTAATCGTAAGTGGTGTACGGCTTCCGGTGGGAAGCTACGGCGGAAGCCTGAAAGATATCTCTCCCATTGACATGGGTGCGATGGTTGTAAAAGAAGCAGTAAAAAGAGCTGGGATCCAGCCTTCTGACGTGGATGAGGTCATCATCGGACAGGTAGGCCAGGTTGCAGAGTGTGGTTTTGTCGCAAGGGCGGTCAGCT
>CAMWMT010000116.1 GCA_947175375.1 uncultured Clostridiaceae bacterium
GCCCAGCGCCGCCAGAAGCCCGCGAAGATCCATGGATTTGGTCGAGATCTCGCTATTCTGCGCTTTTGTCTGAAGATCCAGGAACAGTCCGGAAAATGCCTGAAGAGCCTCTTCCCGGATATCAGGATAATCGTGACGGATAATCCTGCACAGGGTCTCTTCTGAAAGCATCGGCATATCGATAACCAGAAAACGAGAGACCAACGCTTCATTCAGCTCCTTCGTTCCTGCGTAGCCGTAATTCATCGTACCGATAAAACGGGCAGCCGGATGCAGATCGATCTTCTCATATCCCGGCACGTCTATAATCCTTCTGTGATCGAGTGTCGCATGGAGCACCGACGCGGCATCATTTTTTGCCATGTTGATCTCATCCAGAATACCAAAACCGCCTTCCTCTGCACAGCGGTATACACTGCCCTTGCGAAGCTGTACCTCATTATCCCGGAAGGTATCTGTTCCGATCAAGGAACTGCTGTCCGTATTCACATTAAAGGAAATATTATAAACCGGCCTGTGAAAGATCCATGCCAGATTTTCTGCCAGTATGTTTTTTCCTGTTGCTTTCGCCCCACTGAGCAGGAGATTGGAACCCTCCAGGAGCGCAGCCACCGCCATCTCCAGAATCTCTTTTCCAAAAAATGGTATGGACGGCTGTACTACCCGGTCCCGCACTGCCTCCTGCACCGGATATTCCTTCCGAAAAGCCTCTACTTTACAGATCAGAAGGTTGTCCACTCCCTGTTCGTCAAGAAACTTCAATTCTTCCATCTTATCCTCCTGTTCAGGATTCAGTCCAGAAACTGTGCCATCACATAATTACTCACATCAATACCCCGTTCTGTCAGTCTGATCCTGCCATCTTTTTCTTCCAGAAGCTGCTGCGTCTTCAGCTTCTGAATCTGTTCCTCGTAATGAACCCGATATTCTTTCGGATCTATGCCTTCTGTCTTACGAAGGCCCAGGAAAAAATACTCTTCTCTGACAGCCTGTTCTGTCAAACGTTCTTCCATCCCTGCAAAATTCCCCTTCAAGTATTCAGCCAGCTCTGCCTGATTCGTGTATCGGACGTCTTTTAACAGGGAAGCCGCGCCGATTCCGAATCCTTTATACTCTGTCCTTTCCCAGTAACCAAGATTATGCCGACAGGCATATCCCGGTCTTGCATAGTTGGAGATTTCATAATGCTCATATCCACAGGCACGGAGCCTCTCCCGTATATCATAATACATCTGCCGCTCTTCTTCCTCAGACGGGAGAAGTTCCGGATGACCTTTATAACGCGTATAAAAGGGGGTCCCCTCCTCCAGGATCAGACTGTATGCTGAGATATGCTCCGGAGAAAGCGGCAGTACCCGGTCCAAGGTCCGGTGTACACTCTCTATCGTCTGCCCGGGCAGGGCAGACATCAGGTCGATATTGATATTCTGAAATCCTGCTTCCCGCGCCATCCAGAAGCTTTCCAGAAACTGTTTCCAGGTATGTATCCTGCCCAGCAGCTTCAGCTCCTGATCATCTGCGGACTGCAGGCCGAAGCTGATACGGTTCACGCCTGCTTCCTGGTACTGCCGGAGTTTGTCCATATCTGCTGTCCCCGGATTCGCTTCTACTGTGATCTCCACATCATTTCTGAAAGAAAACTGTCTTCGAAGCATCCTGAGAATATCACAGAGTTGTTCCCCTTTCAGGATGCTGGGGGTTCCGCCCCCGAAAAATACAGTAGATACCTCATAGTCTTCCGACAACTGCTTTGACGCCACAATCTCCTGCAGGAGCTGCGTCACGTAAGTCTCCTGTATCTCCTGGCTGGCAGGCGCAGACAGGAAGTCACAATAGGCACATTTTCGGACACAGAACGGGATATGAACATAGATTTCCAGCGGTCTCTTTGCCATGTTATTATTTTCTGTCATCCAGTTTCAACACACTCATAAACGCTTTCTGCGGAATCTCCACATTTCCAACCTGGCGCATCCGCTTCTTTCCTTCCTTCTGTTTCTCCAGAAGTTTTCTCTTACGGGTGATATCGCCTCCGTAACACTTCGCCAACACATCCTTGCGCATGGCCTTTACCGTTTCCCGGGCAATGATCTTGCCGCCCACTGCTGCCTGGATCGGGATCTCAAAGAGATGCCGCGGAATCTCATCCTTTAATTTCTCACACATCTTCCTTCCCCGGTCATAAGCGGAAGCTCCATGTACGATAAAGGACAATGCATCCACTTCCTCCCGATTGATCAGGATATCCAGCTTCACCAACTCCGACTGCACATAGCCTTTAAAATCATAATCAAACGAAGCATAACCTCTAGAACGGGATTTCAGCGCATCAAAGAAATCATAGATGATCTCATTGAGCGGGAGCTCATACCTTAAGAGGGCACGGGTCTCTTCCATATATTCCATTCCCAGATAAATCCCCCGGCGTTCCTGGCACAGCTCCATGATGGGACCAATGAATTCCGTCGTCACCATGATCTCCGCACTAACCATCGGCTCCTCCATATATTCGATCTCTGACGGATCCGGCAGGTTGGAAGGATTCGTCAGTTCGATCATCTCTCCGTTGGACTTGTGCACCCGATAGACCACTCCGGGCGCCGTTGTCACCAGATCCAGATTGTATTCCCGTTCCAGCCGCTCCTGGATGATCTCCAGATGCAGAAGGCCCAGGAATCCGCACCGGAATCCAAAGCCCAGCGCAATCGATGTCTCCGGCTCGAACTGGAGTGCCGCATCATTAAGTTGAAGCTTCTCCAGAGCGTCTCGAAGATCCGGATATTTCGCTCCGTCCGCCGGATACAGACCGCAGTATACCATGGACTGCACCTTCTTATAACCCGGCAACGGCTCCGCGCAAGGTCTTGACCGGTCGGTCACTGTGTCACCCACCCGGGTGTCCTTTACATTCTTGATACTGCCGGTAATATATCCGACCATGCCGGCACTCAGTTCCTCGCAAGGTATGAACTGTCCGGCTCCAAAATATCCGACCTCGACTACATCTGCTTCCGCTCCGGTAGCCATCATCTGGATCGGCGTTCCTTTCCGAACGGTTCCTTCCTTGATCCGACAGAAGATAATAACACCCTTATAAGGATCATATACCGAGTCAAAGATCAGTGCCTGCAGCGGCGCATCCGGACTTCCATCCGGCGCCGGTATCCGTTTCACAATCTGCTCCAGCACCTCGTCCACATTCTGTCCGGTCTTTGCGGAGATCAGCGGCGCGTCCTGCGCTTCGATCCCGATCACATCCTCGATCTCATCGATCACCCGCTGCGGTTCTGCGCTTGGCAGATCGATCTTGTTGATTACCGGCATCACATCCAGATTATGGTCAAGCGCCAGATATACATTTGCCAATGTCTGCGCTTCGATCCCCTGGGCCGCATCCACCACCAGGATTGCTCCATCACACGCTGCCAGACTTCGTGACACCTCATAATTAAAGTCCACATGTCCCGGAGTATCGATCAGATTGAAGATATACTCTTCCCCATCCTGTGCCCGGTACACGGTTCGGACAGTCTGTGCCTTGATCGTAATGCCCCGCTCCCGCTCCAGATCCATGTTATCCAGCACCTGGGATTGCATCTCCCGACTCGTCAGAAGGCCGGTCTTCTCAATGATCCGGTCCGCCAGTGTCGATTTCCCATGATCGATATGTGCTACGATACAAAAATTGCGGATTTTACTCTGATCCACCAATGCCATCTTATGTCCTCCATCTATTCATACAGCCACGGCTGTATCCATAAATATCCGCGGCAATTAATTGCGTTCATTAGTATATCATGGATTAAAAACCTTATCAAGTATATCTGAGAGAGGTTCCATCGTATTCAGCATCTCCTGCAAGGTGTTGGTCTGCGCTCCAGCTTCTATCAAAAGAGCTTTGTCTGACAGATGCAGATTATACCGCAGGCTTCTCAGATAAATGTTTCTCGCAAGCCCCGGATAATACTGTTCACTCATCAATTTCAGCTGCAGGGTCAACGCCAGATTCTCCTGTATGTAAGGGTTGTACAGATACTCGATCGGTCCATTCTTCTTCGTCCGGCTCAGCCCGTTAAAGAACATAAATCTTGCCATGGTCTTTCCGTCGATCTCTGTGACCAGCCGGGTTCCCTCTGCCACTCCGTCCCGGTGCAGGTCAATGACCGACTGGATACTGGGATTATCTTCCAGAATCGCACTGATCTCCTCCTGCGCTTTACTGTATGCTTCATTCCGGTCCAGTTTTCCATCCACCAGATCATAGACACTGGTCACATGCATCACATCATAACCCTTCTCTCTGAGAAGCTGCGCCAGATATTCTCCCACTCCTACGATCGTTGTAGAATTATCTCCGGGGACCGAATCTACAAATCCTTCCTGTGAATGGGTATGGTAGATCAGGATCTGCGGTCCCTCCACATCCTTGTCGATACTCATGTCCATAGATAACAACGTCTCCGCATCCAGATCTGCCGGAGAGATCGTTGTCGTCTTATCCATAGTATAGAAATGTTCAAACAAATACTCAAAATCCGAAAGCTCTTCCATGTTATAGATCGTCCCCGCTGTTACAACTACTGGTTTTTCCTCGGGTTCCTCCATCTGCTCTTCTCTGCGCTGTTCCTGTTCTTTCTCCGTCTTTTTCTCCAGAGCTTTCTCATTTTCCACTTGCGCGAGAGTCTCCATATCATATTCTTCGCCGTTTTCATCCAGTTCATTCTCATCATGAACTCCGCCAATTACCAACATCTCATAGGTAGAGGCATTTTCTATCCCGCCCGTCTGTTTTGCTCCATATTGCAGACGATAAAGGGGATGCATCGCCATCACGCGTTTTATGTACCATTCAGCAGGAGAAACCATATCTGTGTCTTCTGCATATTCCAGAAAAAGCCCTGGATACAGGCAGCGCGCGAATTCCCTCTGGCACACGCGCTGCATCGATGTCTTTCCTTCCCGGATAAGGGCCTGCAGGTCCCCGGACCAGAATCTCTGCCCCCCGGCAAATACAATATAAAATCCTGTCATGAAAAAAAGCATCCACAATATCCAGTTCCAAAGTCTTGATAATCGTTCCATACGAGTCCTCACCCATTTATTATATGGGAAAAGCATCCACCCTATGCCTTATTCGATATCTGAAATGCCATGTTCAGCGCTTCTGACAGCGTGAAACTCAACTGTTTGATCGTTTCATCTATATTTTTGGGGGTCACAAACATCCCGTTCAGATGAGGCGGCATCTGTTCACAATTTCCCTGGGCATCATAGATGATGGACGCAGCCTCCACAACTGTCGGCACCCCGATCGCAATGACCGGAATCCCAAGGCTCTCCTCTGTCAGGCAGTTCCTGTGATTTCCCACACCGGACCCTGGCTGGATCCCCGTATCCGTAAGCTGGATCGTACGGCTCAGCCTTTTGGTACTCCGCGCTGCCAGTGCATCAATGACGATCAGAAGATCCGGCTTTGTCTGGTCCACAATCCCCCGTATGATCTCTGAGGTCTCCATCCCGGTCTGTGCCATGACGCCGGGAACGATCCCACTGATCTGGCAGCAGTTCTCTTCTCCCATAACCTCTTTTCCATACTCTTTGATCAGATGTCTGGTGATCAGAAGGTTGGATACCGTCTTGGGACCCAGCGCATCCGGTGTCACATCCCGGTTTCCAAGTCCGGCAACCAGGATCGAACGCTCTTTTTCTCCTCCCATCAACTCTTTCAGATAGCAGGCGAGCGTCTCTGATATCTCCCGGTGATAATCCTCGTCCGGTGACGCCATCCCCGGAGCCTCCAGTGTCAGATAATTTCCCATGGGTTTGCCCATCTCCCGGGCTCCCCGCTCTGACACGATCTGCACCCTCGTCAGCCGGATATCCTTAAACTCATCATAATCCTCTTCCACGATCACTCCATGTACTTCTTCTTCACTGCCTTCAAAACTTTCCCTCGCCTCCAGCGCCAGGTCTGTCCGTACCCTCATCCGTTCCATCTCTCTACACTCCTCCGTCATATAATCCACCAGTTCTTGTTCGTATACCCGCCTGGACTCAGTCTGCTATGGGTGTCTGATCTGGTATAGTAACAACTGCTAATTAATATTTCCGGAAAAATGTAAATTTATGTATTGACACCAGCCTGCCTTTCGTCTAAAATATATTCGTGTGTTTCCATGCAAAGTTATACCGTGTCTCGCTTTCAGGAATCACATCATAACATAATATCATGAAATCGAATCCTAGAGAATAAACCGGAGGTGCACGAATTGGCTAACATTAAATCTGCTAAGAAAAGAATCCTGGTTACACAGACCAGAACTGCAAGAAACAAAGCGATCAAATCTGAAGTAAAGACCATGATCAAGAAAGTATACGCAGCAATCGATTCCAAGGATCAGGAAGCTGCAAAAGCTGCTCTGAAAGCTGCGATCTCCACCATGGACAAAGCAACTTCCAAGGGTGTGTATCATAAGAACACAACTTCCAGAAAGATTTCCCGTTTACAGAAGGCTGTAAACGCTATGGCATAACTTTAAACAAATAAAGATCCCGGCTGGTTCCGTCATTCCAGCCGGGTCTTTTTTTATCCGCTTTGTCCACTGTATTTTACGATCAGCAGTTCCACGCTCAGCTGATCCGCCATCTGACCGGTCTTGACTCTTTCCTCCGTATTCACACAGTCTTCAACGGCTCTGCGAAGCTCTGCTGAAGTAAATTTTCTGCACTGTGCCATATACTTCCCCATGGCAAAAGGCGGGACACCCGCAGCCTTCGCCATCTCTCCCCGATCCATTCCCTGTCCAGACAGCTCCTTTAACAACAGGAGCCGGTGGAACTGCTGGGTGATCAGGTAAAGGATCCGCATCGGCGGCTCCTTCAGGGCAAGCAGGTCCGCATACAGATCCAGAGCTCGCCTCTGGTTCTGCTCTGTAACCGCCTGTATCATATCAAAGATACGGCTCTCAGTCTGTTCCGTACAGACCGCTTCCACATCATCTGTTGTGATCACGTCTTTTCCGATCGTATAGCATAACAGCTTTTCCAGTTCCTTGTCGATATTTTCCATATCCGAGCCGGTACGCCCCAGAAAGACATGCATAGTCTGTTCTGTGATACTTTTTCCTTCCTTTTTCAAAGTACCAAGTACCCAGCGTGTCAGTGTCCGTTCATCCTGTCGCTTAAATTCCAAAACTCTGCCGGATTTCTTAATTGCTTTATAGACCCTTCCTCGCTTATCCACTTCTGACTCCGTCAGGATCAGACAGGTACTCTCCGGGATATCCGGGACATAATCTGCCAATTCCGGACATGCATGCTTCGCGAATCCGCTGTCCTGAAGCTCTATGACTCTGCGCTCTGCGAAAAACGGCATAGTCTCAGCCAGATCAATGACCTCTCTGGGATTGATGCCCTTGCCCTCGAAAGTCGCCACATTCATGGTATCCTCAGGGTCCAGAAGCGCTTCACGCAGCCGCTTCCGATACTGATTCCGAAGATAAGTCTCTTCCCCCATCAGAAGGTATACATTCTTAAACTGTCGCTTTTTGATATCTTCCATTAACGTCTTCATGTCTCTGCACTCCTTCTGTC
>CAMWMT010000117.1 GCA_947175375.1 uncultured Clostridiaceae bacterium
CTGTATGGAGCGGTGCAGAAGTGAAGCACCTATGTTAAAAGACTGTGGGGACGGACATCTGGCGGCATGCTTTTTGTATGAGTAGGAAAAGGGTTATGCTGCCGGAGCAATCTGTTTTATAATAAACAGGAAATATCATGTGTACAGAATGGAGGAAAAGGCATGAATGTTGTGGACAGATTTTTATCATATGTAGCGGTGGATACCACGTCGGATGGAAGAAACGCGACTTGCCCCAGCACTGAAAGGCAGTTGAATCTGGCACGTCTTCTGGAGAAAGAGCTGCCCCAGATCGGTGTAAAGGATGTAGAAGTGGACGAAAACGGGTATGTGTATGGAACCATACCGGCAACAATTGAGAAACAGGTGCCGGTGCTGGGCTTTATTGCCCATATGGATACAGTGATCGACTGTGCCGGTGATAACATTAAGCCAAAGTTTGTGGAGGATTACGACGGGCAGGATATCGTGCTGAATGAGGAGCAGAATATTGTAATGAGGGTCAGTGAATTCCCTGTTCTTAAGGAATATGCAGGCCACACGCTGATCACCACAGATGGAACCACTCTTTTAGGGGCAGATGACAAGGCCGGGATCGCAGAGATCGTTACCATGGCAGAATATTTTATCAATCACCCTGAGATTCCCCACGGAGAGATTCGGATCGGCTTTACACCGGATGAGGAGATTGGCCGGGGAGCCCACCGTTTCCAGGTGAAACGGTTTGGAGCAGATGTGGCTTATACGGTAGACGCAGGCAGACTGGGAGAGATCGAATACGAGAATTTCAACGGAGCTGCCCTGACGGTGACAGTTCATGGCTGCAATATCCATCCGGGCGCGGCAAAACACAAAATGGTCAATTCCCTGCTGATCGGCATGGAGTTCCATAGCATGCTTCCGGTGTTTGATAATCCCATGTATACGGAAAAGTATGAGGGCTTCTATCACCTGCACGGAATGTCCGGCAATGTGGAGGAGAGTGTCCTTCACTATCTGATCCGGGATCATGACAAGAAAAAGTTCCAGGAGAAAAAGGCGCTGGCAGAGGAGATCGGCTGCTTCCTGAACCGGAAATACGGAGACGGCGTGGTAGATGTGGACATCAAGGATTCCTATTATAACATGCTGGAAAAGATCGAGCCTCACTGGTATCTGATCGATATTGCTAAAGAAGTTCTCGAGGAGCTGGGAACCACACCGGTCTGCAAGGCCAGCCGGGGAGGCACTGACGGGGCTACTCTGTCCTTTATGGGGCTGCCCTGTCCCAATCTCTGTGCGGGAGGAAATAATATCCATGGACGTTACGAGTTTGCTTCCGTTCAGGATATAGAAGCGATCACAAAGATGCTGATCCGGATCGTGGAGAAGTTTGCCGAACGTGTATAATCTGTAGATGGGTTTATCCATTGGCTGTGGGAGCCGTACAGAATCAAATCCGAACATTTTAGTTGAGAGGTGAAAAATTGAATAAGTATCAGGAAACGATAGAAACATATCTGGATGAGCATTTAAGCGAATTTTCCGTGTGCGCAAAAAAAATTCATGATTTTGCAGAACCCAGCTCCGAGGAATACAAGTCCTCTGCTCTTTTGTGTGATCTGCTGGAGGAACATGGGTTTACTGTGGAGCGGGGGCTGAAAAATCAGAAAACGGCATTTCGGGCAGTCTATGGCAGCGGCCCTTTTCGAATCGGTTATATGTGTGAATATGATTCTCTGGCTACCCTTCATCAGGAGGATGTTCCTTACCCCTGCGGAAACGGCGGCTTTGGCCATGGCTGCGGCCATAATCTTCTGGGCGTGGGAAGTGCGGCTGCCGGGATTGCCATGAAAGAGCTGATCGAAAAGCACGGGCTTCCGGCAACGGTGGTGGTTTACGGGACTCCGGCGGAAGAAACTCTGGAAGGCAAGACCATTATGATCGAAAACGGGTATTTCCGGGATGTGGATGTGTGCCTGGCATGGCATCCCCTGGATCATAATGACTGTGGGGAAGTAAAGTTTAAAGCCTGTGCGGCCATGACCATGACTTTTCATGGAGTAAAAGCGCATGCCTGCAATTGTCCGGAAAACGGAAGAAGTGCTCTGGATGCAGCCGAACTGACCAATGTAGGATGTAATTACCTGAGAGAACATATTGATCGGGACAGTTATCTTCACTACAGTTACATAAACGGAGGTGACCGGCCCAATATTGTGCCGGATTACGCAAAGCTCTGGTATATGGTTAGGGCCTATACCTTTGACCAGATGCGCATGCTGGTGGAACGGATCAAAAAAGTCGCCCAGGGTGCCTGCATGATGACCGATACCACCGTGGAATTTGAGATCATTGGAGAAAACCATGACAGCAAACTGAATTTCCAGCTGGCATCCCTGGCATACGATTGTATGAAACAGATTGGGCCGCCTGCCTTCACCGAGGAGGAAAAGGCCTATGCGAAGACGATTGCCCAGGCAATTGGGATTCCTGGCGTAGACGGGGAACTGGATGAGGGACTGGTAGTGCCGGACAGGACCATAAAGAAAGACAATGGATCCAGTGATGTAGCGGATGTGAGCCAGATCGTGCCTGTAGTCAACATTAATACAGCCTGCTATGGACGGCGTACGCCGAACCACAGCTGGGCTATTACGGTTCAGACCGATAAGCCGGCGGCTTACAAGGGAATGAATTTCGCGTCAAAGGTACTGGCCCTTATGGGTGCCAGACTTGCCACCGAACCCGAACTGTACCGGCAGGTAAGGGAAGAGTTTGAGGGAAAGATTTCCTAAAGGATTTGAAAGAAAAATAATGAGTGCCTGGAAAAATACGTTCCGTGGGCTGTGTGCTCTTCAAAGCAGGGCAGGTGGCCTGCAGGACGGATTTTCGGGCACTTTCTTACAATAGATCCTCCGGGGCAGTCCCCCATATTTTTCCTTTGTCATCATTAGCCGATACCCGTTTGCTTCCAGCGACCGATAGCTTGCCGGATTTTCCGGAGATACCGTCGCCATAAGATACTGGAATTTTTCCTGATCGATCATGTGTTCCGCGTACTGCAGCATCTGGATCTGCAGATGATGCCCCCTGTATTCCGGCAAAACCACTGCCGATTCCATATGGGCCACTTTGTAAAGTTCTTCTTCCGGCAGCCCCAGGTCCCTTCCCAGATTGTCTTCTGCATCCATGGGATATCTGACCATAAAGTTTCCAACCATCTTTCCTTGCGGATCACACACAACAACCATAAATCCCTCTGCCTCGAGGTGTGCCTGAATATAGTCGGGATCCGAGGTGACAAATAATGTTTTGTCGTCCAGTCTCTCATAGACCTCCTGCATCACCTGATAGATTTCATCTGCATCTTCCTTTTTTGCTGTTCTTAAAATCCATGTATCTTTCATCGCAGTTTCTTCCTCTCCATAAGAATCATGCATTTAAAATATCATACAGGAAGGAGGTTGGATCCGCAAGCAATTCCCTGTACAACTTTTCCTGATTCCGGGGATGTTTTATATTCCAGGTTGGCAAATATCCCTTGCTTGAAAATGGTGAATTGGATAAAATAGTCAGAGGTCGATTGCAGAAATAAGAGAATTCATATATAATGGGAAGAACGCGATGCAGTGTCGGACATTATCGAGTGCAAAGTTTTCTGATGGCATGCAGATGAAACTGAGAGAGAAAAACATATAAGAGTATAGAGGAGTAACATGGATATTTTACAAAAACTGACCGAAGAGTTACAGGTAAAAAAATGGCAGGTGGAAGCTGCCGTGAATCTGATCGATGAGGGAAATACGATACCCTTTATCTCCCGTTACCGGAAGGAAGTAACGGGAGCCCTGAATGACGAGCAACTCCGGAAGCTGGACGAGCGTCTCACCTATCTGCGCAATCTGGAGGATAAAAAAGCCCAGGTTCTGTCCAGTATTGAGGAGCAGGGCAAGCTGACAGAGGAGCTGCGTGCCCAGATCGAAGCGGCCCAGACTCAGGTGGCGGTGGACGATCTGTACCGTCCTTATCGTCCCAAACGTCGGACCCGTGCCACTATGGCAAAAGAAAAGGGACTGGAAGGTCTGGCGAATATCATCCTTCTGCAGATGACGAAGAACCCGTTGGAGGAAGAAGCGAAAAGCTATCTGTCCGAAGAAAAAGGAGTGACGACGGTAGAGGAAGCTTTGGCAGGAGCGAAGGATATTATTGCTGAGAGTATCTCAGATGAAGCAGACCACCGTACTTATATTCGAAATATTACGTTAAAAGAAGGAACGATCACATCGGAAGCAAAAGACGAAAAGAAAGAATCGGTCTATGAAAATTATTATCACTTCAGTCAGCCGCTGAACAAAATGGTGGGACACCGGACTCTGGCATTGAACCGGGGAGAGGCAGAGAAGATCCTGACGGTGAAGATCGAAGCGCCGGAAGAAAAGATTCTGCGCTATCTGGAGAAGCAGGTCATCACAAGAGACAATCCCAATACCTCCGGTGCGTTGAAGGAGACAATTGCGGACAGCTATAACCGTCTGATCGCTCCCGCCATCGAGCGGGAGATCCGTAATCTCCTGACGGAACAGGCAGAGGAGGGCGCCATCCAGGTCTTCGGGAAGAATCTGGAGCAGCTCCTGATGCAGCCGCCCATCGCCGGGCAGACGGTCCTTGGCTGGGACCCGGCGTTCCGTACCGGATGCAAGCTGGCAGTAGTAGATCCTACTGGCAAGGTGCTGGATACCGTGGTCATCTATCCAACTGCACCACAGAATAAAGTAAGAGAAGCAAAGACGATATTGAAGAAGCTGATTGAGAAATACCATATCACACTGATCTCCCTCGGCAACGGTACTGCTTCCAGAGAGTCCGAGCAGGTCATCGTGGAACTGTTCAAGGAGATTCCGCAGAAAGTGCAATATGTGATCGTCAGTGAAGCAGGAGCGTCTGTCTATTCCGCGAGCAAGCTGGCAACGGAGGAATTCCCGAACTTTGACGTGGGACAGAGAAGTGCAGCATCCATTGCCAGAAGGCTCCAGGACCCGCTGGCGGAGCTGGTGAAGATCGATCCAAAGGCCATTGGGGTAGGGCAGTATCAGCATGATATGAATCAGAAGCGTCTGAGCGAAGCCCTTGGAGGCGTAGTGGAGGATTCCGTGAATAAAGTGGGGGTGGACCTGAACACGGCATCTGCGCCTCTTCTGGAATACATCTCCGGCATTACAAAGACACTAGCAAAAAATATCGTGGCCTACCGGGAAGCCAACGGCCGTTTTGCAGACCGTCGTCAGCTTCTGAAGGTGCCGAAGCTGGGGCCAAAGGCATACGAACAGTGTGCCGGTTTCCTTCGCATCACAGGGGGGACGAATCCTCTGGATACGACTAGTGTGCATCCGGAGAGTTATGAGGCAGCCATGAAGTTGCTCACCTCTCTCGGCTATTCCGCAGAAGATATCATAAACGGAGGCCTGAAAGGAATCTCCAAAAAGGTTAGCAAACCAAAACAGATGGCCGAAGAACTGGGAGTCGGAGAGTTGACCCTGAAGGATATCGTTGCAGAACTGGAGAAGCCAGCCAGAGATCCGAGGGATGAGATGCCCCGTCCGGTGCTCCGGAGCGATGTGCTGGATATGAAGGACCTGACTCCGGGCATGGTACTGAAAGGGACTGTGCGCAATATCATTGACTTTGGCGCGTTTGTGGACATCGGCGTCCATCAGGACGGACTGGTTCATATCTCCCAGATGTGTGACCGATATATCAAACATCCTTTGGAAGTGGTAAAAGTGGGAGATATCGTGGAAGTAAAAGTTATCAGCGTGGACCTGGCGAAAAAGCGGATTGCGCTGACCATGAAAATATGATACGATTTTGCTATATCACGTGAATAAAAATAGTATCTGCCCGAGAATGCCCGGAAGATGTGGAAGTTTAACAGCATCTGCCCGAGAACTCCCGGAAGGATTTCCGGATGCGGATGCATGCGGAAATCCTTCCAGATAAAATGGGATTCGAAGAGGCAGATGCGGAACTTTAACAGCATCTGCCCGAGAATGCCGGGAAGGATTTCCGGATGCGGATGCATGCGGAAATGCTTCCAGATAAAAGGGGATTCGAAGAGGCAGATGCGGAACTTTAATAGGAGGAAAAATATATGGCGGGATTTTTAAAAGGTCTGTTTTCTAAAAAGACTGAAAAAGAAGATGCAGGGGCAGGTACACCGCCGCAGGCAGCTCCTCATAGAGAAGCATCAGAATTATCAAAACTGTCTGAAAGATATTACCGGATGGGGAATGAATATCAGATGAAGGGCGATCTGGAGCGCGCCCGTCTGTATCTGGAGCGGGCATCTACCATATACAGCAATTTTGATCAGGTATATGATGAGTGTGAGACATTTATGTACGACTGCGATGAGCAGGTCGGGATGCTGGAGGATGAAGAGCTGATCTATAATGAAATCCTGGAGCAGGTAGAAGAGAGAGCGGAAGAGCTTACCAACAGACAGAGCTACATCTGGGGAATTCTAAGCTTTGCAAGACTGCAGAAGGTCTTCCAGAAGCTTTCCGTCTGCCAGGGTTGTGAACTTCTGGGAGAGATGGGAAAGGTGCTGGATGTGTTGTGCCATGGTATCGAAAGGACGATGACCGGTGAAGAGCTGGGATACTTTCAGGAATTTGTTATGCGTTTTTATGATTTTGGAGATTCTGAATCATTTGTCCGTGAGGAAAATCAGGTATCTCTGGAAAATGGTCATACCCTGCAGGTGTTTGACTTAAACGGCAATTCTGCAGAAACCTGTCTTCATATTTTTCTGGATAAATGTGCTTACATTCTGGAGACAGGTTTCCATATGGCGGATTACGGAGAAGCGGCAGAGCTGGATTTTATTCCAGGGACATTGATGGTCGATTATTATCTCCGCAATGAAGAAGGGGATCCTCATGGGCTTCCTCAGATCCAGGCAGAGACTGCACGCATCTGGTCTGATTTTGAATTTGTAAAGAAAGATCCCGATATCCGGGAAATTACAGAACGGATAGAGAGTTACCGGGAACTGGATATTTTGAATGGCTGAAGTGTGTAAAAGAGAGATGGAAGTGGAGACGTTTTGTGCAGAGGAGACCTTTGCGCTTGGAAAAAGAATCGGAGAAATGGCACATCCGGGCATGGTCCTGTCGCTGTCGGGCGACCTGGGTACGGGCAAGACGGTATTTACCCAGGGAGTGGCTGTGGGACTTGGCATTCAGGAAGCGGTCAACAGTCCTACCTTTACGATCGTACAGATCTATGAGGGAGGGCGTCTGCCGTTTTATCATTTTGATGTATACCGGATCGGCGATATCGAAGAGATGGACGAGATCGGGTATGAGGACTGCTTTTATGGAGAGGGTGTTTGTCTGGTGGAATGGGCGGATCTGATTAAAGAGCTGCTTCCGGAAGGTACCTGCAGAATCACGATTGAAAAAGAACCTGAAAAGGGTTTCGATTACCGCAGGATCACCATGGAAGGACTGGAGGTGCAGGTCATATGAGTGAAAAAAAACAGCTGCGGGTGCTGGCTCTCGACAGTTCCGGAC
>CAMWMT010000118.1 GCA_947175375.1 uncultured Clostridiaceae bacterium
TGCCGGACAGTTTTCATATGCAGCTTTGTCAGACGCTGGATCAACTGGAGGATACTCCGGAAAGAATCCATATCCATTCAAAAAGATATGTGGCGATATTGGCTGCTGCCATACTGGCATGTGCATCGGTAACGGCTGCGGCAGTTGGACTGATGAGATGGCATGACCGGGCATCTGTATATTTTGGGACAGAGAAAGAACTGGAGGATCAGCTGACTATGAAGGGGGCAGCAGTACCTCAGGATGCAGTTATTGAGGAAAACGGTCTGGAATTTCGTGCGATTCAGGCAGTCCGGACGGACCGGTACGACTATTTCCTGTTACAGATGTCTGTGCCGGAGACACTGGAATGGAATGAAGATATTCTGTTTGAAGAAGTTGATGCAACTGGTCCGTATGATGGATGCAGTGTCGATTTTGTGTCAGATTCTCTGGAGGAGCATACGGTACTGATGGAAGCGCAGCTTTATATGGATCCGGATGCTTCTAATACAGAGGAAGCACGGATACGGTTGAAAAATCTGGTGCAGACAGAGAAATCAGTTATCACAGATTGTCTGATGGAAGGAGAATGGGAGATTCCTCTGGTCGTGCCTTCTTCGGAGGCAGATATGGTTACCTTTTATCCAGAACAGACGGTTTCCCTGTCTGAGCATGAATTGCATATTACAAAAGTGGAAATAAGTCCTTTCCAGCTTTATCTGTATACCGATATGGATGAAGCATTGCATGCGGTGTGGGGACACAGGACGGGGCTTGCCGGAGTGTGGTATAAAGATGGCACAGTGATCGAGGAGAACGGAATTTCTCTTAGCATGTCCGGACACCAGGACGAGACAGGATCGTTTTGCTTTAAGATGCCGCTGGAACAGGCAATTGACCCGGCAGAGGTCGCAGGCATTCTACTTCAGGACGGGACAGAGGAACGCAGATGTTTCCTGAATCCGTCAAGAGAAGTGATATCAGATACAGACTATGTGTCAACAGAGCGGTCGGAATTGCCGGTCAATGGGAATCTGGAGGATATTCGGCTTCTATATGTAAGATATGGAAATGTGGTCCTTTCGAATGGACAGTCTGTGTATCTGTGGGATGCATTATGCGGAGGAGGAAAAGAGTTGTTTTCTCTGGAAGCATATGGCTTTTCTCAGAAAAACGGGGGCGAGATCATCATGGGGCAGGGGAGTCAGATTCTTTTTCTTCCCTATGCAGGCAGTGAACATGTATATTTATATGATATTTCAGGCCAGGAAATGCTGGAACTGGACGCAGAAACCTTCTGGCCATGGCCAACTTATGAAGAATATTTGAAAAATGTGAAAGATATCAAAGAAATGGTTTCAGAAGCAGATGGACGTTACTCCGGACAGGCATTTTTCTCGCAGGGCAGGATGTATTATCTGTACAGCGAGAATGGAACGACGAAAGATATGGAATTGCGATCTGTGGAATGATAGAAGTGATGTTTTGCTGCCATGCGACTTTGCTAAAGCGGCATGGCAGCAGTCATGAAAAACGGAATTTTTAGATAAGCTCATCCTTCTTTTCAAGGATAGCAGCGGAAGCCGTGCAGGCAGGGCAATCACAGTATTTTGCACCTGCGGCTTTCAGTTCCTCGCCGTGAGCAGCGATATTTTTTGCCATCTCTGCTCCAAACACCTGTGTTCCAGCTTCAGAACTGGCAAAGGCGATCAGGCTGTCCACCGGCATGATGTCCATCTCCAGCTCGGCGATGAGGCTGCGGGAAGCATCCGCTTCCTTGTCAGTGCCGATTGCATCCAGCCAGTTCTGTGCAGCTGCTTTTGCTTCTGCGCAGCAGGAAGGTGCGTTCAGCAGCTCGTTTACTTTTTCGGTTACATAATCTCTTACATTCTGGTTCATTGTACTTCTCCTTTTTTCTTATTCTGGAAAGTCTGATCATACTGTTTCAGATTCTCATGGATCCTGCTGAGCATTGCTTCGCACAGACGGATTTCATCCTCTGAAAATCCTTTATAAAAGATACCATTCATCTCCTGGGAGATTGACATGTAATCTGGTTGAAGCTGTCTGGCTTTTTCTGTTAATGAAAGCAGAGTCTTCCGACGGTCGTCAGGATCAGAAATCCGTCGAACCAGTCCAGCGGTCTCCATCCGGTCGATCATACTGGTGAGCGTTGTAGCGGCAAGTCCGGTTCGGTCGGCGATATCCCGAAGAGGAAGATGCTCCTGCTGCCACAGTACATAGAGGATCCGTCCCTGTGCTCCGTTAAATGCATTGATCTTCCGTTCTGTAAGAATCCGCTCAAAGATCCGGTTGCTGATCTGTCGAATCTGTGAGACTGTATGGCCTGCTTTCATGTTCATGATCATTTCCTCCTGTATCAGATTATACTATATAGGAGTATTTTTGTAAAGGGGAATAGTATATGAATAGACTACATTGACAGTGCGTAGCAAATCAGATACAATAGACAACAGATAATATTATACATAATATTATTAAATTGATACGTCATTCGATTTTATTTTCAGGATGTTCGTATCATTCTGCGGGATGTGATGTATGCATGTTCCCGCATTGACGGATCAAAAAAGAATTCGGGAGGTGAGGCATATGTAGAAGAAAATGACGCTACAGAAAAAGGTTCCTGTTTTTCTACCAGCAGAACCGGTATATGAGAAGCATAACAGCAGAAACAGGTAACAGATGAACAGGACATGCTTGGACTTGAAGAAAGGGAGCATGGATGGTTCCGAACGACAGAGGAATCATGATTTTGATACAGTGAAAAGGAGTTTGACAGTATGACGATTAGGACAATTAACGGATATCCGGTATATGCAGTTACAAGGGAGGATGTGGAGTATCATCCCAATTATTTTCAGCAGCAGGCAGAGACATGGGTGGAAGGATCCAAAAGAGACCAGCTTTCCAAAGAGGAGATCGAGTCGCTGAAGAAAAGATACCATTCTGGAAATATGTCAAAGGAGGATACCGTTTCCCTGTTTGGGGAACTGGTGGAGGCGGGGATCATGTCGACCAGTACCGCCAGAGCAATTTACTGCGGGATGGTCCCGCTGGATACAAGTAAGATCAATCCCACAAATACTCAGGGGGTATTGACCAGATGTGATCCGGCATCCGGAGCCTTTGGAGGCCTGGGAACGATGTTTCAGGTCGGCGGTCCGGGTTCCTACGGTGCCTGGTATGAATATGCGAAAAGGACCACGGATGTGGATGTGGAGACCTCTCCGTATTTTCAGGAATACAGGCAGTTTCTGAATATTCTGGAACAGATTGCGGTGTAAAGCTTTACACTTACTGATCTCTATCGGGCATTGGACCGGTTTTGCGCAGACAGATGCAGGCATCCTGCAGGGCATGCGGATACACATCTTCCGCAGCGGATGCATTCCGGAGAACGGGAAATTTCATGGACAGACAGATCCACAGGGCAGGCTTTCCGGCAGGAGCCGCAGAAAATGCAGTCTTCTTCCGACCAGTGGATCTGCACCAGGCTGAAACGGTTGAACCAGCCGTAGACCGCGCCTAGCGGGCAGAGGTACTGACAGAAGGGGCGGCAGATCTTTATGGAGAGCAGCAGGATCAGAAGAAGGATCCCAAGCTTCCAGAAGAACAGTCCCCCGATCTGTCCTCTGAGCTGTGCGTTGACCGCGAGCAGCGGCAGTGCGCCCAGGAGCGTGCCGGAGGGGCACAGATATTTGCAGAATGCGGGGACTTTGGCAAAGCCGCCAAACAGGAACAGGGATCCAATGCATACGAGCGATATCAGGACGATATATTTTCCGTATTTTAATATCCGGTGGAAGGGTAGTCTTTTTCTTTTTCGGAAAACGGGAATCTCGTGGAGCAGGTCCTGTACCAGACCGAAAGGGCACAGCCATCCGCACACGGTTCGCCCTAGAAGACTTCCGAAGAGAAAGAAAAAGCCCAGCACGCCAAAAGGGATATGGAATCCCTGCTGATTTAGCAGCGCCTGCAGTGCGCCTATAGGGCAGGATGCGACAGCTCCGGGGCAGGAATAGCAGTTCAGTCCTGGTACGCAGATGTATTTGAGCCTGCCCCGATAGATTTTTCCTGACAAGAAACCGTAGAGGTATCCATTAGTCAGAATGGTATAGATGATCTGTACCGAAAGACGTATTTTTTTCATGGCAATTCCGATCTTGAGACATGTTTCGACAAATTTTCTGTCTCGTTTCATCCCGATATATTTCCTGACGGACTTTGATACTTATTTTTTGCGATCTGTTTTTAGTCAGATGTTTACATTTCAACCGATTCCGATACATTCCAGACAGATCATCACAGCTTTCTGCCAGATGATGGTAAACTGTCCCTGAGCCAGTCCGATCCCGATATAGAGAATCCCTGTCAGAACTCCATACAGCCACAGAGGCGGAAAATCATTTTTCCAGAAGCTCATCAATCTTTTCCTCCCATGCGGATTTTTCCATGGCACCAATCACCGTATCCAGAATCTGCCCATTCTGGTCGACAAAGAAAGTAGTGGGCACAGCAGATACCTCTGTCAGGAGTGCATAGTACAGTGACTCATTCAGGAGCAGATGCGGATAATCCGCACCAGTCTGCGTGATCAGCTCTTCTGCCATTTGTAAAGTCCTTTCATCTGCATCTTCCAGAACGTCACTGACGATTCCGATCAGCTGGAAATCACCGGAGTCATATGCAGAGGCAAGCTCTCCAAGTCCCGGCATCTCGCGGATGCAGGGATTGCAGTAGGTGGCCCATACGTTAACCATAGTGATCCGGGATTCAGAAAAAAGATCCGCAGAGACGGAAGCTCCATCCAGAGTTCGTGCTTCAAAAGTGATGGTGTCTGAAGAAGCAGTATTTTCAGAATCAGACAGTGCTTCTGTACCTGTTGGTCCGCTGTTTTCGAATTCTTCTGTTTCCTGTGGAGTACTGTTTTCGGTTTCATCTGTTTCATGCAAAGTGCTGTTTTCCATATTTTCTGTCGGATTATTCTTTGCACAGCCGCCAAGCAGGACAATAAAAAAAATACATGACAAGAGATATACCTGGTAACGGATCTGCATGGGATGATGTCCTCCTGTTGTTGACTTTTATCTTCTGGAAATATTATTTACCAGCCAGATGACGATGCAAGAGCCGACTACGGCGACAATGATGCTTCCAATAAATCCGCTTCCGTGGATGCCGATGAGTCCAAGCACCACATTTCCTACGATGCCTCCCACGATACCGAGCAGAATATTTCGCATGATACTGCCCTCATTGTTCATGATCTTTCCTGCTAGCCATCCCGCGATTCCGCCGATAATCAGTCCGGTAATAAGTCCAAACATTTCGTGTTCCTCCTGAGTAATGATGATGAGATATAGTATAGCATAGTTGTCTGTTTTTTAACAGACCTGGTTTTTGATTCACAGGATATTGAACAGCGCTCATTAAAAAAGCCTCCGGTTTCTGCCGAAGGCTGGTTGCAGTGGTTTTTAATTTACCTTTGCCTCTTCCGGAACCTCGAAATCCGTAGCGGCGTTATAGTGAAAGCAGGTCATGCTCATGGTCATCTTTGGAACATGCATTGAGATGTCTTCGACGTTGACCTCTGCACCTGCCGCTGCCAGCGCCTCCGGGATCCTGGACATCATGGTATCCATGACGTCAGTCATATCCAGCTCATATTTCACAGGATAGAGAGTGTCCGCATCGATCCAGAGACTGATCGGGATCTCGCCCAGGCCGTCCATCATGTTTTCCATGTCGCTGGCTGTGAGCCCATACTGGCTGGCTGTATCCAGAGCGCCGGAAGAGAGCATGGTCTCTTTGACCTGGTCGCCGGAAAGGACCGTAGTATACCGGTAGGCATCAGAGCCGTCGATCTGATCGATACCGGCTTCTTCAAAGTCGTAGCGGCCATCCACGTAAGCCTGCATATCGCTGGCAGCGTTCTGCTGTCCGAGTGCGCTCTGCGGAATAGCCTGGGCCGTCCAGTCAGAGCCGTCATACATGTACATAGTGCAGCTGCCGTCCTCATCGGTCTCTGCATAGATGCTGTTGGAAAGGGTGCCCTGATCTCCCATATCCACCGTTGTCACGATCTTAATGTGGAACGGGTCTGTAAAGGTGGTCATGGCCATTGTATTGATACTGTGCATGGATTCCGTCTGTCCTTCTGATGTGACCTCCATATCCATCTCCATGATCATCTGTGCGTCAAGACTTGTGACATCGGCCAGTGCCTGCTGCGCAGCAGCAAATACATCTTCCATGTTCCGTTCGGCAGGAGCTTCCCCCTCCGGCTGTTGCTCATCCGTTGTCTCTTCTTCTGCAACAGATGCTCCGGCTTCTTCTGCGTCCTTGCTTCCACCGCATGCACTGAGGGATAAGGATAAAGTAACGGTCAGCAGTAATGCCAGAAAACGGTTTCTCTTTTTCACAAACAATTTCCTCCTAATAAATTAATATGAATGATTATCGTCTCCTATCATATCATATTTTATGACGTTGTCAAATAATCTTATAGTTAAAAACAATATTTATTAACAAAAATATTGAAATCAATAAACCTATGTGATGCACCATGGGGTTCAGACATTCCTGCGATTTGTATCCAGTGCCGGTTCATAGAGATTTGAAGAACAAAGACTGACAGGGACAGGGTTCCAGAATAAGAAATATTTGCATTGTCTGTGAATCTTCATTATACTGTAGGAAAAGAACGGACGGACTTTGGGAAAGGGGTGATAAGAAACTTTCCGCTACAGTTCATACAAGAAAAGAGGAAAAGCTTATGAGAACTTTATTAAAACATGGTATGATCGTGACTATGAATGAAGAAGGACAGGTCTATACAGATGGAAACCTTCTGTTTGAAGATGATCGGATTCTGCAGATCGGATCGGAGTCGGTGGATGAGAGCACTTGCGATGAAGTGCTGGATCTGACGGGAAAGCTGGTGATGCCAGGACTGGTCAATACTCACGTACATACATCACAACAGCTTGCCAGGGGCCTGGCAGATGACGTGGACCTGCTGACCTGGCTTCATGACCGGATCTGGCCTTATGAGAGTAATATGACGGAGGAAGATTCCTATATTTCCACACTGTTCTGTGCGGCAGAGCAGATCAAAGCGGGTGTAACGGCGATTGCGGAGCCGGGAGGTCAGTTTGTATCCGGCATGGTCAGAGGGATTGAGGAGGCCGGAATACGGGCAAAACTGGCGAATTCGATTATGGATTGCGGGGAGGGGCTGCCGAAAGCATGGCAGCACAGCACACAGGAAGAGCTGGACCGGCAGGAAGAGGATATTCGAAGATTCCATAAGACGGCAGATGGTCGGGTGGAGGTCTGGTTCGGCGTCAGGACGATCTTCAATGCCACAGATGAGCTGCTGCTTCGGACAAAAGAGCTGGCAGATCGGTATGGTGTCGGAATCCATATGCATGTGGCGGAGGCGAAATCCGAAGTGGATTACGTGAGGGAGCGTTTTGGCGTACAGACCGTGACGCATCTGAAAGACCTGGGATTTTTGGGGCCGAATTTGCTGGCAGCGCATACGG
>CAMWMT010000119.1 GCA_947175375.1 uncultured Clostridiaceae bacterium
CCGAACTGCATGATCACGACCGGATTTTCCGGTGCGGGTGCTTTTTCAGACGGGAAGCTGAGCCTTTCCTGTGAAGTGGGGGGAGAGCTTCCGACGCTGATCGGAGAAGACTTTGCGCAGGAACTGATTGATTATACGGACAAGATCTATCTGGAGTTCGGCGCAGATGAGCATGTAGAAGGTATCTATGAAGGAGAAGAGATCACGGAGATCCGCAGGCGTGCCATCCGGGCAGGACTCCGTCTGGTCAACTGTCCGATTCGCCATCTGGGAACGGAAAAGGCGCAGCAGCTCTATCTGAATATCCAGAATTATCTGGCGGAGAAGGGCGTGGAGATGCTCTTTGGGACAGAATGTGAGAA
Source organism: uncultured Clostridiaceae bacterium (assembly GCA_947175375.1). Taxonomy (GTDB): domain Bacteria; phylum Bacillota; class Clostridia; order Lachnospirales; family Lachnospiraceae; genus Hominiventricola. The sequence goes on from CAMWMT010000119.1 coordinate 363, forward strand.
CATCATTTTGGACAAGGATGTGTGTACCGGCGTCCGGATCCTGACAAAGGAAGGGGAGCAGGTGCTGTCCGCAGAGGAAGTCGTTATCGCTACCGGACGGCGTGGCGCAGACTGGCTGGAAAAGGTATGTGAGGAGAACGGGATCGCCCACAGGCCGGGCACGGTGGACATCGGTGTCCGGGTAGAGTGCAGGAACGAGATCATGGATATGGTCAATAAAGTGCTCTATGAAGGAAAACTGATCGGTTATCCAAGACCATGGAAGAATAAAGTACGTACTTTTTGCCAGAATCCGGGCGGTTTTGTGGCGCAGGAAAATTATGACAATGATCTGGCGGTCGTCAATGGCCACAGCTATAAGGATCTGAAGAGTGAGAATACGAACCTGTCGATTCTGGTCAGCCATAATTTTACCGAACCGTTCAACCAGCCTATTGCCTATGCGCAGAAGGTCGGGGAGCTGACGAACATGCTGGGCGCAGGGCATATCCTGGTACAGCGGTATGGGGATATCCTTGACGGCAAGCGGACCTGGCCGAAGGAACTCTCTCATTCGAATGTTAAACCAACGCTGAAAGACGCAGTGGCAGGAGATATTACGGCGGCCATGCCATACCGCGCCATGACAAATATCATTGAATTTATCCGGATGATGGATGAGGTGGTGCCCGGTTTTGCCAGCAATGAGACGCTTTTATACAGCCCGGAACTGAAGTTTTATTCCAATAAGGTAAAGATGGATGAAGACCTGAACACAAATATCAAAGGGCTTCACTGTCTTGGTGATTCTTCCGGCTGGACCAGAGGGCTCATGATGGCATCCGCTATGGGCGTGCTTATGGGGCGGAAGCTGATGGAAAAACAATAAAAAACGGTTGCCTCGCTATTCATATCATTTTATAATAGAAGTATCTTAACAGCGGACAGAAAAGCGGAGGACAGGACTATGAGAAAAATCATTACGATTGGCAGAGAATTTGGCGCAGGTGGCGGAGAGATCGGAAAACGCGTGGCACAGGAACTTGGGCTTCCTTATTATGACAAAGCCATCATCCTGAAGACAGCGGCGGCGAACCGGAAGCTGAGCCATGAACAGGTGCTCAGGTGGGATGAGAAGGTGCCCAGGAACTTTGGATTTGCCCAGAGCCTGTTTGATTTTTATAACAGGCCGCTGGATGAAGAGATATGGCGCGCGCAGAAAGAAGCGATCCGTGAGCTGGCAAACAAAGAGAGCTGTGTCATTGTTGGAAGAAATGGTGATTATATCCTGAGAGAGTTTGACCACTGTCTGAATGTGTTTATCCATGCGGGGTATCAGTGGCGTGTCCGCAGGATGTCCGGGATGATGCCGGATACTCCGAAGGAGCAGGTGGCTGCAGATGTCAAGGCAGTGGACAAGGCGAGAAAGAGGTACTGTGCGTATTATACAGGCAAGACCTATGGAGATTCGAGAAATTTTGACCTGACTCTGAATACGGAGAAGCTCGGGATTGAACGGGCCGTGCAGCTGGTACTGGCGGTGGCGGAAAATATCTGAGGCTTTACATTATACAAATGGCACTAATTGTATACAATAATACATTTTTCTCTTGACAAGATGAAAAGAAAAAATTATACTTATGCATGGGCATCAAAGGCGGTGTAGGAACATACATCGCCTTTGTGCTTAAAAATACCGGCAGAAGATGCCGAAAGAAAAGGAGAGTACATATTATGAAAAAATTACTTGTGATGTCTATGATCGCTTGCATGGCATTTTCAGTGACGGCATGCGGTTCAAAGGAAGAGGCACCTGCACCGGCAGCAGAGGAGACAGAAGCTCCGGCAGAGACCGAGGCGCCTGCAGAAGAGGAAGCTGCTCCGGCAGAGGCTTCCGGTGACAAGACCTGGATCATTGCGATGGATACTGTATTCCGTCCGTTCGAGTTCACGGATGAGAGCGGTGAATTTGTTGGTATTGATGTCGATGTCATGAAAGCAGTTGCAGAGGATCAGGGCTTTAACTATGAGATCCAGAGCCTTGGATGGGATGCAGCAGTGGCAGCTGTACAGGCAGGTCAGGCTGACGGACTGATCGCGGGCGCTTCCATCACAGATGAGAGAAAGGCATCCGGCTGGATCTTCTCTGACGGATATTATAATGCGACCCAGACCTTTGTTGTTGCAGAAGGCAGCGAGATCAAGAGTTTTGAAGATCTGGCTGGCAAGAATGTAGCAGTAAAGAACGGTACTGCAGGTGCTGATTTTGCAGAGAGCCTGAAAGATGAATATGGATTTACAACTACTACATTTGAGGATTCACCGACCATGTATCAGGATGTTATCCTTGGCAACAGTGCGGCATGCGTAGAAGATACTCCGATCATGGCAGACTCCATTAAGGTAGGAAACCTGGCGCTTCAGATTCCGGAAGGCATGGAGAGCGATGGTGCGCCTTATGGCTTTGCGATCATGAATGAAGCAAATCAGGAGCTTCTTGACATGTTCAATGCAGGGCTTGCAAATATCAGGGAAAACGGAACTTACGATGAGATCATCGCAAAGTACCTTGGAGAATAATTGTTTTAAGACACGGCTTTTTAAAGTAAGGAGAACCTGATTTATGATTTCTATCGTTCAAGTATATGGCAGCATGCTGCTTACGGCACTTGGAAGGACGCTTCTGATGACCGTGCTCTCCCTGGTTTTTGCCATGGTGATCGGCATGATCTTCGGACTTATGAATGTGGGACACAACCGGATTTTTAACTGCATCGGAACCGTTTATGTGGATGCGGTCCGTGGAGTTCCGCTGATCGTACTGGCATATTTTATCTACTTTGGAGTGCCTGCAGGGGTACAGGGAATCGGCTTTGCCGGTTTTCGCCTGAGCGGGTTTCAGGCAGGCTTTATTGCCCTTTCCATGAACTGCGGCGCATATATGGCGGAGATCATAAGAGCAGGTATCGAGAGTGTGGACCGGGGACAGATGGAGGCCGGCAGAAGCCTGGGACTTTCCTATGGCGCCTGCATGGCTCTGATCGTGGTTCCTCAGGCCGTCCGCACCATGATTCCATCCATTATCAACCAGTTTATCATTACGCTGAAGGATACCTCCATACTCTCCGTGATCGGATTCCCGGAGCTGACCAATGTGGGTAAGACGATCATGGGAAATACCTTTAAGAACCTGCAGACCTGGGCGATCATCGGCATTATGTATATGATCGTGATCACGACCCTGAGCAAGATTGCGAAGCGGATCGAGAGGAGGGTGAACCGTGGCAGATAAACATCAGAAAGTGACTTTCACGGATACGTCCTGTAAGATCCATGTGACGAATCTGAAGAAAAATTTTGGAAAGCTTGAAGTTTTAAAAGATATCAATCTGGATGTTTCAGAAGGGGAAGTGGTCGTGCTCCTCGGCCCCTCCGGAAGCGGCAAGTCCACGCTGCTCCGTTGCCTGAACCAGCTGGAGACGGCTACCGGTGGACAGATTATCGTTGACGGGCATGATGTGACAGACAAGCACACAGACATCAATAAGGTGCGGGAGAACATCGGCATGGTGTTCCAGCATTTTAACCTGTTCAATCATCTGACCGTCATGGACAATATGACACTGGCGCCGGTACATCTGAAGCTGGCGACAAAAGAGGAAGCGAGACAGAGGGCAGAACAGCTTCTAAAGCGGGTCGGGCTTGAGGACAAGGCGGAGGCTTATCCGAGCCAATTGTCGGGCGGACAGAAGCAGCGTGTGGCGATCGCGCGCGCACTTGCCATGAAGCCGGACATCATGCTCTTTGATGAGCCTACCAGTGCGCTGGACCCGGAGATGGTCGGAGAAGTTCTGGCTGTTATGAAGGAGCTTGCGCGAGAAGGAATGACGATGGTGGTCGTGACTCATGAGATCGGGTTTGCGCGTGAAGTGGCAGACCGCGTGATCTTTATGGAGGGCGGATACATTGTGGAACAGGGCAGTCCGGAGGAACTGATCCTGCATCCGAAGGAACCACGGACGATTGATTTCCTGAGTAAAGTTTTATAGAAGCAGTGTATAATAAAAAATTTGGCTGTCGGGAAAGGATCGTCCCGGCTGTATGATAAGCGCTTGTATGGAGTGTATCGGACACTGAATCGGCTTTGTCCGTCTCAATCGGACTTGGACGTCCGTTTGAGACAGACAAAACCGACTCACTGTCCGCTCCAATCCACACAGCGCTGCTTATCATACAGCCGGGACTACATTTTCCGATAGCCCCTTTTTGCTGTCAGAAGGACCATATGATATTTACCTAAATGTGGTCGCTGTGTAACAGAGCTACAGAAAAATACCGGAAATTCTGCTAAAAATGCATATGCCACAGGATTTTAAGTTATCTTATCACAGAGGTGTGAGATACGTGTACAGGCATATAAGAGATTTGCGGGAAGATCATGATTTAAAACAGTGGCAGCTGGCAAAGCATCTGGGGTGTAGCCAGAGATCATACAGTGATTACGAAAACGGCAAGACACGTGTGCCTCCGGATATCCTGATCGAGCTTGCCAGGCTGTATGGAACCAGTGTGGATTATCTACTGGATCTGACAGATGAAAAAACACCTTATCCAAGAACCAATAGAAGATAAAAGCGTTCACGAAAGTGGGCGCTTTTACTAATTTATTGAAAAACAGATAAGTTGTTGACTTTTTCGCTTTAAAGCTATATAATCGAAAAAGCTATTGGTGAATAGCAAATTTTTAGATACAAGGAAAATGGAGGAAAAGACATGAAAAAGATTTTGGCAATTGCCATGGCGATGACTATGGGTCTTAGCCTGGTTGCATGCGGCGGTGGTAACGATACGGCTGATTCTGCAGCAGCGACACCGGCGGCAGACGAAGCAGAGGCAGCAGATGAGACAGAAGCAGATGTGGCTGAAGCAGAAGCTCCAGAAGAGACACCTTCCGCAGGGGCAGAGAGTTATACGGTAGGTATCTGCCAGCTGGTACAGCATGACGCGCTGGATGCTGCGACTCAGGGATTTAAAGACGCGCTGGTTGAAGCATTGGGCGATAGTGTCGTATTCGACGAGCAGAACGCTCAGGGTGATTCCAATACTTGTTCCACGATCATCAACGGATTTGTATCCAATAATGTGGATCTGATTCTTGCTAACGCAACACCGGCTCTTCAGGCGGCACAGGCAGGAACCAATGAGATCCCGATCCTTGGAACTTCCGTTACCGAGTATGGCGTGGCTCTCGGCATTGAAGGATTTGACGGAACCGTAGGCGGCAACATCTCCGGTACTTCCGATCTGGCTCCGCTGGACGGACAGGCAGACATGCTCAAGGAGCTGTTCCCGGATGCGAAGACGGTAGGCCTTCTCTACTGTACTTCCGAGGCAAACTCCCAGTACCAGGTTGACGAAGTGCAGAAAGCACTCGAAGGACTTGGATATACCTGCAAGCAGTATGGTTTCTCTGATTCCAATGACCTGTCTTCCGTGGCGACTACAGCTGTTTCCGAGAACGAAGTGATCTATGTACCGACGGATAATACCGTAGCGTCCAATACAGAGATTTTAAATAATATTGCACAGCCGGCAGGTATTCCGGTAATCGCAGGCGAGGAAGGCATCTGTGCAGGATGTGGCGTTGCAACTCTGTCCATCAGCTATTATGACCTTGGCGTTGGAACTGGTAAGATGGCAGCGAAGATCCTGACCGGAGAGGCAGATATCTCCACTATGCCGATCGAGTATGCTCCGCAGTTCACGAAGAAGTACAATGCAGATCTTTGTGAGGCGCTTGGTGTCACGGTACCGGATGATTATGTTGCAATCGGGGAATAATAAATCGAAAGTTACAGGATAAGATGATCTGATGACGGCAGCGAGAAGGGACGATTCCTCTCTCGCTGTTGTCGTTGAATATGAACGGATGATTTTACTGAGGTGATGAGAGTATGAATATTATGAATTTGGTCAATGCCCTGCCAGGTGCCGTGGCGCAGGGATTAATCTGGGGAATTATGGCGATCGGTGTCTACATCACCTTCCGTATCCTGGATATTGCGGATCTGACCGTAGACGGCACACTCTGTACAGGAGGGGCTGTCTGTATTATGATGATGCAGAGTGGACAGAATGTATGGGTGTCTATGGCAGTCGCTCTGGTCGCGGGCATGCTTGCCGGTATGGTGACAGGCCTGTTACATACTTTTATGGGGATTCCGGCGATCTTGGCCGGTATTCTGACGCAGCTTGGGCTGTATTCTGTGAATTTGAAAATAATGGGAAAGGCAAACCAGGCGATCAATGTGGATAAATTCGACCTGCTGGTCTCTCTGCGTTATATCAAGGGAGTGCCTTTCTTTAAAAATACAATTCTGATCGTGGCCTTGATGATCGTGGCCTTGATCGTAATCCTGTACTGGTTTTTCGGGACGGAGCTGGGATGTTCCCTTCGCGCGACCGGTTGTAATGACCGGATGGCAAGGGCACAGGGTATCAATACGGATTTTAACCGGGTGCTGGGCCTGATGCTTTCCAATGGCCTGGTGGCGCTTGCAGGTGCGCTTCTGGGGCAGTATCAGGGATTTGCCGATATCAATATGGGACGTGGAGCCATCGTCATCGGCCTGGCGGCAGTCATCATTGGGGAATCGATTTTTGGAAAGATCTTCCGGAACTTTGGTTTCCTGCTTCTTGCGGTTGCACTTGGTTCCATCATCTATTACTTTGTACTGCAGATCGTGATCTGGCTGGGTATCGATACAGACCTTCTGAAACTGTTGTCTGCAGCAGTGGTGGCAGTCTTCCTTGCGATTCCGACCTGGAAGAGCAAGTATCTCTCAAAACCGGTCAACAAGGGAGGTGCGTAAGATGTTAGAGATCAAAAATATATCCAAGACCTTTAATCCGGGAACGGTCAATGAGAAGCAGGCACTTAAGAACGTAAGTTTGACTCTGGAAGATGGAGACTTTGTCACGGTTATTGGCGGCAATGGCGCCGGTAAATCGACCATGTTAAATGCTATCGCAGGCGTATGGCCGGTGGATCAGGGACAGATTATCATCGACGGGCAGGATGTGACAAAGCTGCCAGAGTATAAGCGTGCGGCATTTCTGGGACGTGTATTTCAGGATCCCATGAATGGAACGGCAGCGACTATGGGTATCGAGGAGAATCTGGCGCTGGCGCTTCGAAGAGGACAGAGC